>JAFZFY010000370.1 GCA_017555665.1 Pseudomonadota bacterium
GAGGGCATGGGTTCGCTCGCGCTCACCCGCTTTGCTGCCCCGGCGACGGCGTGGGGATGGCGGCAGAGGGGGTAGCGGTGTATGCGCGGAGCCGGCAGCGACGTGTCGCTGCCGGCGAGCACATAGCCGCGCAGGGGGAGGCTTCCCCCTGACAAAAAAAGAAAAATTAAAAATAAAAAAAATTCTAAAAAAATTATTGCATTCTTTTAAAAAATTTGTCTTGGGTGAAACAAAATTGAACTTGACAGATGTAGGTGTGTGAGCGTAAAATTTTTTGGATTTTTGCCTGCCCAAAATCTGGGTAGGGATACGTCAAAGAGGCGTAATAAGGAGAGAACGTGCGCATTCATGAAAGAAAACAGGCAGTTGATTCTAAGATGTGCACCACGTCCGTGACGTACTAACAAGAGTATTCGTATTTTTTATTGACCTGTACTCGAGGAGACAAGATGGCATCTGTGATTCAGTCGAACTTCAGGGCGCGCCGCAGCTATGCGACAAGCAAATGCATTGTGGATGTGCCGAACCTGATCGACATTCAGCGGAACTCGTATGAGGCATTTCTTCAGGCGGATGTGCCGCCCGAAAAGCGCACGAACACGGGTCTGCAGGGCGTATTCAGAGGGATATTTCCGATTCGCGATTTCAACGAGATCAGCGAGCTGGATTTTGTCGATTATGCACTTGAAGAGTCCAAATATGACGTAGAGGAATGTCATTCTCGCGGCATGACGTATGAAGCGCCGGTGAAAGTGAATGTCCGTCTGACGCTTTTTGACAAAGACGACGCGGGGAACAAGAGCATTCACGACATTCAGGACCAGCAGGTCTATTTTGGTGCGATTCCCTTGATGACGCCGGAAGGGACGTTCATCATCAACGGCACGGAGCGCGTCGTGGTGAGCCAGCTTCACCGCAGTCCCGGCGTGTTTTTCGACAATGACGAAGGGAAGCACTCGTCGTCCGGCAAGCTGAATTTCTCTGCGCGCATCATTCCTTATCGCGGCTCGTGGATCGATTTCGAGTTTGACACGAAGGAGATGATCTGCGTCCGCATCGACCGTCGCCGCAAGATGTATGCGACGATCCTGCTTCGCGCGCTCGGCTATACGACCGAAGAGCTCCTCAAGATGTACTACGAGACCGAGACGATCACGATCGACAAGACGGGGATCTGGCGTCCGATCGATGACAAGCACCTCCTGAACCAGCGCGCCGATTTTGACATCACGGATCCTCGTGAAAGAGACGCGAACGGCGATCCGATCGTGTATGTCCGTGAAAAGCGCAAGTTCAACCGAGGCTCGATCCGCAAGCTGAAGGCAGCCGGTTTCAAGCATGTGCCGATGAGCATCGAATCGCTCTGCGATCGCGTGGCAGCGGAAGATTACTACAACGATGACGGCGAGGTGATCCTGGAATGCAACCAGCAGATCTCGGTCGATATCCTTGAAAAGCTGGGCGAATCCGGCATCAACGAGATCAAGGTTCTTTATTTTGACGATGACGCGATCAATGTCGGCCGTCAGCTGAGCCGCACGCTCGCCGTTGACAAATGCTCGAGTCCTGAAAACGCGCGCCTTGAGATCTATGCGCGCACGCGTCCAGGCGATCCCCCGACGAAAGAGCAGGCGGACGCGCTGTTTGAAGGCCTTTTCCGCGATCCTGAGAAGTATGACCTTTCGAAGGTCGGCCGTCTCAAGCTCAACAAGAAATTCAAGCGTAATGCCGCGCCCGATCACACGACGCTCGATAACGAAGACATCATCGAGACGGTGCGCTATCTGATCAGCCTCGCGCAGAACCAGAACACGACGGATGATATCGACCACCTGGGCAACCGCCGCGTCCGCGCCGTTGGCGAATTGCTTGAGAACCAGTATCGCAACGGCCTTGCGCGTATGGAACGCGCGATCAAGGAACGCATGACGATGAATCAGGCGACCGACATGGTCAAGCCGCATGACCTGATCAATGCGAAGCCAGTCGTGGCCGTCGTCCGCGAATATTTCGGGTCAAGCCAGCTGTCGCAGTTCATGGATCAGACGAACCCCCTGAGCGAGCTGACGCACAAGCGCCGTCTGTCGGCACTCGGCCCCGGCGGTCTGACGCGCGAGCGCGCAGGCTTCGAAGTCCGCGACGTTCACCCCACGCACTATGGCCGTATCTGCCCGATCGAAACGCCTGAAGGCCCGAACATCGGCCTGATCGCGTCGCTCTCTACATACGCCCGTGTCAACGAATACGGCTTTATCGAAACACCGTATCGCAAGGTCGAGAAGCGCCGCATCCTTGATGAAGTCGAATACCTGAGCGCCCTTGATGAAGACGAGCACAACATCAGCCCGGCGAATATCAACCTGACGGAAGATGGCCTTCTCCCGGAAGGGAATATCGAGTGCCATCAGAACGGCGAGCTCGTCGTCGTGCCGTCCGAGGATATCGACTACATCGATATCAGCCCGAACCAGATGGTGTCGGTGGCCGCCGCGCTCGTCCCGTTCCTGGAGAACGACGACGCGAACCGCGCCTTGATGGGCGCGAACATGCAGCGCCAGGCAGTGCCCCTTCTCGTGTCGGAAGCGCCGTGGGTCGGCACCGGTATGGAACGCCTCGTGGCCCGCGACAGCGGCGTTGCGATTCATGCCAAGCACGCCGGCACCGTCGAGCGCGTCGATGCCACGCGCATCGTGATCCGCGCGGATCGCGACGAGACCGGCCTCAATGTCAAGCCTGATATCTACAATCTTTACAAATACCGCCGTTCTAACCAGGGCACCTGCTTCAACCAGATCCCGGCCGTCAATGTCGGTGATCACGTCGAAGTGGGCGAGGTGATCGCGGATGGCCCGTCCACCGACTGCGGCGAACTCGCCCTCGGCAAGAACGTCGTCGTGGCATTCGTGCCGTGGTGCGGTTACAACTACGAAGACGCCATCCTCCTGAGCGAGCGCATGGTCATCAAGGATGTCTACACGTCGATCCACATCGAGGAATTCGAGTGCATCGCCCGTGACACGAAGCTCGGCAAGGAAGAGATCACGCGCGATATCCCCAATGTTGGCGATGACGCGCTGAAGGATCTCGACGAATCTGGCATCATCCGCATCGGTGCGGAGATCAAGCCGGGCGATATCCTCGTCGGCAAGGTGACCCCGAAAGGCGAGACGCAGCTTTCGCCGGAAGAGAAGCTTCTGCGCGCGATTTTCGGCGAGAAGGCTGGCGATGTCCGCGACAGCTCTCAGCGCGTGCCGCCAGGGCTCGTGGGTACGGTCATTGATGCCAAGGTGTTCAGCCGCAAGAAAGAGGACACGGACGAGCGCACGCGCGAGATCGACCGTGCCGAAACGGAACGCCTCGAACGCGCCCGTGAAGTCCACCTCAAGATCATTCGCGATGGCGGCTATCAGCGCATCCGCGAGTTCCTCGTCGGCCACAAGGCCGCCGCATCCCTGATCGATGACAAGGGCAACACGCTCATCAGCCGCGGCGATGAGCTGACCGAGGAATGTCTCGTCGGCATCCCGAACCACCTCCTCAAGGACATCGCGATCAAAGATAACGCGGTCATGGCGAATATCGCGAAGATCCAGGTGCTCGTGCAGGAACAGATCAGCGAGGCGGAAGCCTACTATGAGGATAAGTTCGCGAAACTCGAAAAAGGCGACGAGCTTCCTCCTGGTGTCATCAAGATCGTCAAGGTCAGCGTCGCGATCAAGCGCAAGATCCAGGTCGGCGACAAGATGGCAGGCCGTCACGGTAACAAGGGCGTTGTGAGTAACGTCCTTCCGGTCGAGGATATGCCGTATCTCGAAGACGGCACGCCTGTCGATTTCGTGCTGAACCCGCTGGGCGTTCCGAGCCGTATGAACATCGGTCAGATCCTTGAGATCCATCTCGGCTGGGGTGCCCGTGGGATGGGCCGGAAGATCAACGCGATGCTCGAAGCGGCTCGTGTGGGCGCTTGCGAAGACCTCCGCGCCGAACTGAAAGTGGCGTATCCGCAGCCCGAAACCGTCGAGTTTATCGACAGCCTCGATGATGACGGCGTGATCGAGTTTGCCAAGAAATGCAACCGCGGTATCCATGTGGCCACGCCGGTATTCGACGGCGCGCGCGAGAAAGATATCCATGACCTTCTTGAACATGCAGGTCTTGACCTGAGCGCGAAATCGACGCTGTTCGATGGGCGTACAGGTGAGCCGTTCGCGAACGACGTGACCGTCGGTGTCATGTACATGCTCAAACTGCATCACCTCGTCGATGAGAAGATTCACGCGCGTTCGATCGGCCCCTACAGCCTCGTCACGCAGCAGCCTCTGGGCGGCAAGACGCAGTTCGGCGGTCAGCGACTCGGCGAAATGGAAGTCTGGGCCATGATGGCTTACGGCGCGGCCTACTCCCTCAAGGAGTTCCTGACAGTCAAATCCGACGATGTCGCCGGCCGTACACGCATGTACGAATCGATCGTGAAAGGCGATTTTGCCCTCGAAGCCGGCCTTCCCGAGTCGTTCAACGTCCTGCTCAACGAGCTCAAATCGCTGTGCCTCAATGTGGAACTGCTCAAGGAAATTCCCAGGTTTTAATGCAGCGCCGGCAGTATTCCGGTCTGCCTGATGGCAGACCGGGACATGTCGATCATCTTAAAATTATTTCGATTCAGTCGACACAGGCGCGCGCTTCTCACGGCGCGTACCCTGCCTTTGCTTAGAGGTAAGCTGTGACAGATTATAATTACAACGAACAGATTTCCGATCCTACCAAATTCCAGGCCATGCGCATCAGCCTTGCCAGCCCGGAAACAATCAAGGAATGGAGCCACGGTGAGGTCAAGAAGCCCGAAACGATCAACTACCGCACGTTCAAGCCGGAACGCGACGGTCTCTTCTGCGCCAAGATTTTCGGGCCGGTCAAAGACTATGAATGCAACTGTGGTAAATACAAACGCATGAAACATCGCGGCGTTGTCTGCGAAAAATGCGGTGTCGAAGTCATCCAGTCCAAAGTGCGCCGTGAACGTCTCGGCCATATCGAGCTGGCGACGCCGGTCGTGCACATCTGGTTCTTTAAAAGCCTTCCCTCGCGGATCGGCAATGTGCTCGATATCACGCAGAAAGAGCTCGAAAAAGTGCTCTATTGCGTGAGCTATATCGTGACCAACCCCGGCGAGACCCCGCTTGAAAAAGGCGAGATCCTGACGGAAAAAGCCTATGCCCAGTATCTTGAGGAATACGGGACGAAATTCACGGCGAAGATGGGCGCGGATGCGATCCACGACCTTCTTGAAGGTGTCAAGATCGATGAGGAATCGATGAAGCTTCGCCATGAAATGAAAGAGGCGACGAGCGATGCGAAGCGCAAGAAGATCGCCAAGCGTCTGAAGGTCATCGAGGCGTTCCGCAACTCGGACAACTTGCCCGAATGGATGGTGCTGACGATCCTTCCGGTCATTCCGCCCGACCTTCGCCCGCTGGTTCCGCTTGATGGCGGCCGTTTTGCCACGTCAGACCTGAACGATCTGTACCGCCGTGTCATCAACCGCAACAACCGCCTCAAACGCCTCATCGAGCTCAATGCGCCTGAGATCATCGTCCGCAACGAAAAGCGCATGCTTCAGGAAGCCGTCGATGCCCTGTTTGACAATGCCAAACGCGGCAAGGTCATTCACGGAGCCAACAAACGCCCGCTCAAATCCCTCAGCGATATGCTCAAGGGTAAGCATGGCCGTTTCCGTCAGAACCTCCTCGGCAAGCGCGTTGACTACTCCGGCCGTTCCGTTATCGTCGTCGGTCCGGAACTCCGCCTGCATCAGTGCGGTCTCCCCAAAAAGATGGCCCTCGAGCTCTTCAAGCCGTTCATTTTCAACAAGCTCGTGTCGCGCGGTATCGTCAACACGATCAAGAGCGCGAAGAAGATGGTCGAGATGGAGAAATCCGAGGTATGGGATATCCTTGATGAAGTCATCAAGGAACACCCCGTTCTGCTTAACCGTGCCCCGACGCTTCACCGCCTCGGCATCCAGGCGTTCGAGCCGATGCTGATCGAAGGCAAGGCTATTCAGATGCATCCGCTCGTCTGCACGGCGTTCAACGCCGACTTCGACGGTGACCAGATGGCCGTTCACCTTCCGCTCTCGCTCGAAGCCCAGATGGAAGCTCGCGTCCTCCTTCTCTCCACAAACAACATCCTCTCGCCGGCAAGCGGCAACCCGATCATCGTCCCGACGCAGGACATGGTTCTCGGCTGCTACTACATGACCCGTCCGCGTCCGTTTGCGCCCGGCTGCTATCGCGAGGATGAGAATGGCCGCCCGATCGATGGTCTCTATGCGAACTTTGAAGAAGTCCGCATGGCATACGACCACGGCAAGGTTCATCTCCAGGCCGAGATCAAGGTGCGTCATCGCAACGAAAAGACTGGCGAGCTCGAACTCATCAAGACGACAGTCGGCCGCGTGCTCATGGCCGAGATCCTGCCGCCGCAGATGTCGTTCGACATGATCAACTGCACGTTCACCAAAAAGGCGCTCGGCAAGCTCATCGATCTGGCTTATCGCTATGCCGGTGAAAAAGGCACCGTCCTCCTCGCGGACCGCGTCCGTACCATGGGTTATACCCAGGCAACAAAGGCCGGCGTCTCGATCAATATCCACGATATGATCATTCCCGAAGCCAAGGCGACGCTGCTCGAAAAAGCCCAGAAAGAAGTCGACGAGATTGCCAAGCAGCACAACGAAGGTCTCATCACCGATAAAGAGCGTTACAACAAAGTCGTCGATATCTGGGGCCAGGTCACGACCAAGATTTCTGACGCCATGATGCACAACATCAAGACGCAGAAATTCGTTGATCCGAAGACCGGCAATTCCGTCGAAGGCCCGTCGTTCAACGCGGTCTTTATGATGGCCGATTCCGGTGCTCGTGGTAGCCAGCAGCAGATTCGTCAGATCGCCGGTATGCGTGGTCTTATGGCGAAACCGTCAGGCGAGATCATCGAGACGCCGATCCGCGCCAACTTCCGCGAAGGCCTCTCGGTTCTCCAGTACTTCATCTCCACGCACGGTGCGCGTAAAGGTCTCGCCGATACGGCGCTTAAGACGGCAAACTCTGGTTACTTGACCCGCCGTCTCGTCGATGTCGCGCAGGATACGATCATCTTCGAGCAGGACTGCAAGACGCTCGACGGTATCGAGATGACCTCGCTCGTCAAAGACGGCGAAGTGATCGAAGATCTCGGCGATCGCGTCCTCGGCCGTGTCGCCCTCTACGATATCATGGATAACGACGGCAACGTGATCGTTCCCGCCAACGGCGAGATCGATGAGACTGCCGTGGAAGCGATCCGTCACGCCGCGCTCCGCAGCGTGTTCATCCGCAGCGGTCTGACCTGCCAGGCAGAACACGGCATCTGCGCGCTCTGCTATGGCCGTGACCTCGCCCGTGGCCGCCTCGTCAACCACGGTGAAGCCGTCGGCGTTATCGCCGCACAGTCCATTGGTGAGCCTGGTACACAGCTGACGATGCGTACGTTCCATACCGGTGGTACGGCAAACGTCGAAGGCGTCGAGTCCAGCTACGAAGCCAAGAATCCTGGTGTCGTTCACTTCCACGAGCTCAGCTGCGTCGATGCCCTCGATGGCACGTTCGTCGTCATGAACCGTAACTCCGAGATGAGCATCCACGACATTGAGACTGGCCGTGAATTGGAACGCTATCCGCTCCGTTACGGTGCCCGTCTCCGCGTTCAGGAAGGTCAGCAGATCAAGAAAGGCCTGCTCCTCGCCGATTGGGATGCGTTCGCGAACGTCCTCATCTCTCAGGAAGGCGGTATCGTCAAGTACGCGCAGATTATCGAAAACCGCACGATGCGTGAAGAATTCGATAAGGTCACCGGCCTCGCGCGTAAGATGATCATCGAGACCAAAGAGACCGACCTCCAGCCGAGAATCATCATTGAAGAGGCCAAACTCACCAATGAACTCGACGAAAACGGCAACCCGAAATATAAATCGACCAAGAAAGTCCTGGCTGAGTATCAGATGCCTGTCGATGCCATCCTCATGGTTAACGACGGTGAAAAGATCGGTCCGGGCCAGACACTCGCCAAGATTCCTCACGATGACACGAAGTCTGGTGGTATCGTCGGCGGTCTTCCCCGTGTTGCCGAACTCTTTGAAGCTCGCAAGCCGAAAGAGCTCGCGATCATTTCCGAAATCGACGGTTATGTCTCCTACGGCAAAGATACGAAGGGCAAACGCCGCATCATCATCACGCCCGATGTCGGCGAGACCAAGGAATATCTGATCCCGAAAGGCAAGTACATCATCGTGCACCCGGGCGACCGCGTCCAGGCAGGCGATCAGCTCATGGAAGGTTCGTCCGATCCGCACGCCATCCTGTCGGTCAAAGGCCGCAAGGAACTCGCGAAGTTCATGGTCGATGAGATTCAGGAAATCTACCGCACGCAGGGCGTTCGCATCAACGACAAGCACATCGAAGTGATTGTCCGTCAGATGCTCCGCCGTTGCAAGATCACGTCCGTCGGTGATTCGCCGTTCCTGCTCGACGAACATGTGGACCGTCATCTGTTCGACCGCACCAACGAAAAGCTGATTGCAGCCGGCAAAGTGCCCGCCGAAGCCGAAGACCTCCTCCTCGGCATCACCAAAGCGTCGCTCTCGACCGAGTCCTTCATCGCTTCCGCCGCATTCCAGGAAACGACGAAAGTCCTCACCGAAGCCTCGATCGCCGGCAAATACGACGGTTTCTATGGCCTCAAAGAGAACGTCATCATGGGCCGCCTGATCCCGGCCGGCACTGGCCTCACGGCTTATTCGTATCTCGATATGGTCGTCGAAGACAAAAAAGAGGACTGATATTTATCCATCTTTTGAACACCGCGCTATCGGGCTTCGCCCGATACGCGTGGTCAAAGCCGCTATCGCTGCGCGATACGCGGCTTTTTTTTGGTGCGCTGTTCTACGACTGTGGATATGGCAACTGGGTGGCACCTCTTTTAGTGCAGATTTGAAGGGCAATTCTGTTACCCAGGGTTACGCGCTTCGCGCTCCCCTCGGGCTGTACGCTGTCGGCCTTTCAGAGCGATTGATATGCAATCCACTCAGTTTTGATACGCCACATGTCCTCTCTACGCTTGTAGAAAATCGATTTTTTTGTGCTTTGACAGCACTTTGGCACAAGAATTTCGATGATAGGCCCCAGGTCGTTCAGACCGTGAGTTTTTCATCACTATTTGATTTGAGAGTTACGATGGATTGAGAAAACACAACAGTGCAGAGGGAGAAGGAAAATGAAACATGTGACTTTTATATTTGCCTTTCTGGTGATGATGACAGGATTTGCCTCATCTGCCTCTGCTCAGTTCATTTCCGACGATTTCTTCGATAACCTGGATGCCACGATCGAGTCATCTATGGCTGCCATGAATGATTCGATGGAACGCCTCGATGATTCTATGGCCGAGATGGAAAATGCGCTCGACAATATGTTCGGCGGTCGGAACGTTGAGCGACACTATACCTATCAAAGGCAGGTTGCGGTCTATCACAATGGCCAAGAGGTCTATCGCAATTCCTACGAGACATCCGATGCGGATAGCGGTCGTCATGGCCATGTCGACCGCCGCGCACATGCGAATGAATATCGCAATTCAAAAAAATCATCTGATGATGAGGCATCCCGTAACGGTTATGTCTATTGGCGTCTCAGTGCAGATGATTTCCGAAAATTGCCAGCCAGAGAAGAGATCGATGACAACGGTCGTGTCTATTGGCATGTCAATGCGGATGATTTCCACAAATTATATAAATCATCTGGTGATCGCGCCAATGCAGATGATGACCGCAATGCATACAAATCATCCGATGGCGAAGCCAGTGCAAGCAATACAGCACATCAGGATACAGCGGTTGATCACAATCAGCCCTATAGCATGTATGGCTTCCTGAGCGAATATGAACGCTGGGTATATGATACGATCTATCCCGCATTATCAAGTGCTACCCCCATGCTCGCGGTTCACGCCAATATAGAAAAGGATGCCTTGATGACTGCAATCAGTGCCATCAGGTATGATCACCCTGAATTTATATGGATGAATGAAGGCTATCATCGAACGTTTTATCCCAATTATGAGGAAATTACGTTTAGCTATAATTCGCTGGCAGATGATTATGAACATTATCAGAAAGAATTTCTCCAAAAAGCCGAACAGATTCTTTCCGCTGCTCGCCAAAAAAGGACGAAACTTGAACAGGAAAAATACATCTATGAGTATCTCGTTGCCGAACGCTTGTATGAAATCTATGATCTTGCCGGATCCGCGTATGCGGCACTTGTCTTAGGATCAGCCAAATGCGAAGGATTTGCACTGGCATTTCATTATTTGCTCACACAGCTCGATATTCCATCCTATTATGTGACCGGCGAGAATCATGCATGGCTCATCGTTAAAATGGATGGCAATTGGTATGCGGTTGACCCCACCACGCCCCAGGAGGCGAATGGATACCGGTTTAAAAACCAGGGGGATATCGATCGATTTGAAAAGAAGTATTTTAATAAAAGCTACAGCGATTACGAGAGAAGCCTCGATAAGAGCGAATTCCCAAATGATCGCTTGTTTAAGTGATGCACCATAAGCCAATCGCCCCATTCGGGGCGATTGGTTTATTTTGGGCTACTCAAGACCTGAAGATCAGCTTGCCTTGGCAGACTATGTGAGTTAGGAAAATTCATAGTTGACTTTAGATTTTCCTAAGATAAGGTTGTCATGGGGGATATTGAGCGGCGTTGGGTAGGCTCAAGCTCGCCGTTTGCCGGCATAGGCGAGCGCGCGGGGCGTATCGGCCGCAGGCCGATAGCCGCGCCCTACAAAAAACTCGCCAATTGTGATTTGGCGAGTTATGGTGGATAGATAAACAGCTGGGCATGCCCCGCTGTCACCGGGATTTGGAGGGCGCGATGGGACAGAATGAGAAATTAAAGCCGTTTGGAGAGATTCCCGAAAGCTTTGAGGGATTGGGGGATAACGGAATTTACTATGTGGATAAGACTGGATTCATTCCATACTTGATTTCTCAAAAGAGAAAAATTTGCGTCTTTACACGCCCGCGTCGTTTCGGCAAGACCTTGATGCTCCGCACGTTGGAGACGTTTTTTGAGTATCGATTGGACGACGATGGCAAGCCCATTGACAATCGGCGGTATTTCGAGGGCCTCAAGGTCATGGACGCCGGTGAGAATGTCCTCAAAGAGATGGGGCAGTATCCTGTGATTTCGCTTTCATTTAAGGAGGTTTCTGGCGACAGGTACGATGAGGTTATCGATCAGCTTCGTGGCGCAGTCTGTGAGGCCTGCAATCCTCACGAAAAAATATTAAAAGAAAGCGGAATTTTGAGTGAAGAACAGCTTAAAATTCTGCAAAGCTATCTGGATGGGAATGCTTCTGATGGCAATCTACGGCTCTTTCTTAAGTATCTTCCGCTATGGCTTTTTAAAGCTACGTGTAAGAAAGTCGTTATTTTGCTTGACGAATACGATGTGCCCTTGCAGCAGGCTGCCATTTATGACAATCATCATCCCGGTTCGGAATTGTTTGATAAGACGGTTAGATTGGTGGGTAATTTTATATCTTCTGGCTTCAAGTCTAACAGCAACCTCGCATACGGAATCATCGCAGGTTGTATGCGCGTGGCAAAAGAATCTATATTTACTGGCATGAATAATCCAGGGGTGATCACGGTTGTGGATGAAATCCCCGATGAATACTGGGGATTTACGCAAATAGAAGTTGAGAAAATGCTCGATTATTATGATCTTTCCGATAAAATGGATGCGCTTAAGCACTGGTATGAAGGATATTCCTATAGTGGCCGTGAAGTCTATAACCCATGGAGTGTGTTGAATGCAATTCGTGGATTGGTCAATGGGTATGAATATGCTATTCAATCGTATTGGAGTATGACGAGTAGCAATGATATTATTGATGATATGATTGATCATAATCCTCAATATCGCACAGATTTGGCTGAGCTCATGAATGGCGGCACGAAATGGATACCCATATATAAAGATTTATCCTATCGCGATCTGAAATTGCGCCCTGATGCGATATGGAGCTTTTTATTATATACAGGCTATTTAAAACCTGTTGAGATCAAAAAAGACAAGGATGATCTTTGGATTGCCAATGTAGCCGTCCCCAACAGGGAAATTCTCACCGTGATGAAATCGGCCATGCGGCACTGGTGGAAGGATATACAAATTCACGGATACAACACAAAGCCATTGGTAAATGCGCTTGTTGCTGGTGATGCGGAAACGATAGAACGTGAATTTCGGCTCGTTTTAAAAAGCAGCACAAGTGTGTTTGATTACAATGAGGCATTCTATCATGGCATGACTGTGGGGTTATTGCAAACCGTGGCAGAGGTTCATTCCAATGACGAATATGGCGAAGGCCGCCCGGATGTCGTGACGGCCATTGGGGATAAGGGAATCATTCTTGAACTCAAATGTGTGACGCCCAAAGCGCTTGAGCATGCTGGAATCAAAGATAATGACCGTGCAAAAATCAAGGCGATGATGGTGTCGAAACTGGATGAAGCTGCCAAACAAATCCATGACAATGAATATATCGAAGCCGTTCTGGATGATGAGCCGGCCGCCCGAAGTGTGTTGGCATACGCCGTGTGTTTCTGCAAGAAACGCTGTATGGTGAGGAGGGTTGAGTAGGCGCGGATGCTGCGGCTATTTCGCGCGGAATAAATTGATGCCTCGCTATTTGATTGCCGTTATAGCGAGGCAGAGGGGGAACTGAGGTTACGACTCAGCCGCCCTCTGAATCATGCGCATTTCAACAATTGTCGCGCCTATAAGCAGTCGAATATTTATATCCCCTAAGGGCAAAAGTTCCTGTGCGGCTAACGACTGCCTACTGCCTGTCCGCAATGCCCCCATACTTCAGACACGTCTGTGGGCTGCGTAGTCGCTGCTAAACAGGCACTAAGATAATAATAAATTGCAATTCTAATTTTTTGTTGCTAATATTAGACGCTATTTGTCGCTAAAATGGCGATGGTTGCAGGTGCCGATTGAGGAGTAAACATCGTATGAAAAGATATGATTTATTGCTGATGGCTTTTTTCGGAATTGCCTTGTTTTCATCATGTGATGGAGGGGAGGCAGTTCCGTTCGAGAAACAGCATGGGGGGTGTGATAAGAAAACCTTTGCGTCATATTGCAAGGATGGAAATCTATTTTACTGCGGCAATGATTATATTGTTTATGAAGAAGATTGTGTATTCTTTGGGGACGAATATCGATGCATAGAGGATGATTTTGGCGCGGAATGTCGCTCAAATCATCCAGAAAAAAAGCCGTACATCGCTGAGGAGTGTCAACATAACCCTGATGGGGACGGTATTGATTATAAAATTGAGGTAATACGGAATCCAGACAATGATAATTATTGGGAAGTGAGGCGGAGACCGATCACGGATGGGCTGTGTTATGAACAGATGGTCGTAAATTTCGGTGATGAGAGTTTGTTCTATTCACTGTTTGAAGGAATAATGGGGTGTAATCTCAATACATTGTATTTCATATCACCTGTGTTTACAGGCAAGAAAACTGGTTTGAAAGAATATAGATTCTATTCACGCGCGTGTAAAAACACTGAACGATGCGATGATATCGCAGGATGTATTGGTCAGTGTATCAATGAAGGAGAAAAAACACGAGCCATCAGCTGGCCGAATAGTATGACAAGTGTTGATGTTGAGTGTAAACAGATTACAAATCATACAAGTGATTTGATGGGGTATTACTACGTAAGCCCCAAGAGAGGGTATGAACTGGTAAAGGATGATAAATATATTTATTACGGGATTGAGAAAGCTGATAATCCAGATGGTCAGGCGTGCGGCGATGATTATCTTTCGAAATGTATTGGGAATGTCGCCGTCAATTGTATGGATGGTCAGGTGCAGGCAATAGACTGTAAAACAGCCTTGTGTATTACAGATTATTCCTTGGTTGGATTTGACGAATCGTTGAAAGAAAACCTGGATATGCACCGCGCATGGTGTTCACCTTTGTGCCAAAAGGATGAAATCGGGAAGAAGGTGGATGCATGCTATTTCCTTTCCAATAAACTCAAAGGCTATGAGAATGTCAGTACGACATTCGAATGCTCTGCCAGTTATTCCTATGATAATACGCCATCCTATGTTCCAACCGCTGTCACAGCATGTAAGACTGGGTGTGATCAGGAAACAGGAAAATGTGGAGGACAATAATAGGTTGTGTTTGGGGCATATATGCCTGCACAAAAACGTTTACACTGCGTGGAATAGAGAGGATATGATATGAACAGAAAGCTTTTCTTGACAGTTATGATTTCAAGTTTGTCTGCGGTTTTGTTTAGCGCGTCTGCATTTGCAGATGTGGCACCGCTTTGTGGATTAGGAGGTGGCGGAAATCGTTTGGATAATTGGTGCCAAGATAATCAATACCATTTAACCAAGAATGGCTGTATCGATACCTGCCAGAATTCAGAATATTGTAAAGTCTATCAGGTTGAAGGTAAAAATATATTTGGCGGTTTTTGGAGATTTGGAGACACACCGTTGGATTCTTGCGAAGAAGCATGCAATTATGAAAAAGATAAGTGTGATGTGGATGATCAGGATTGTTTAAGTCGGTTTATCCCTGAAGAAATTGATTGTTCAATCTTGACTGATGAAGAAGATCAGAAATGGTGTAATCAATATTGCGCACAGTCTATTTTAAATTCTGAGTGTGGCAAGACTTGCTTAAAAGATGGTGTGAAACATGCCTATTTATATGAACTTGATGGTGAAAAACAATTCGGTGAAATAGAAGGATTGGAGTGTACGACTGAGGATGGATATGCGTATCAGTATTGCGCTTCTATTTGTTCAGACGATTATTACTGTGCATCCATTCCATTGAAATATGAAACCAAATGGAGCGTCTTCGGTGCTTTACTGACATTCTTCACGGTTTTATGCGGTATGGTATTGGTTATCGTAAATAGAAAACGCAAGGACGAGAATCCATAAAATAAAAAATGTTACTATCCGGCCTATAGGATTCATGCAGGCTTGGGTGGGGACAAAAGGCGGTTGGTGATAGGCTCGCCGGCCATGCGGCACTGGTGGAAGGATATACAAATTCACGGATACAACACAAAGCCATTGGTAAATGCCTTCGGGACAATTTGAGGGCTTCATAAGCCGCTTTCGGCGGTTTATGAAGCCCCTGAATGGAGCTTTGAGCCAATTATTTGAAACAAACTGAATGGTTAGGTTAAAAATTTAGTCAGCCAAGGAGAGACTGCTAAAAAAGGCTCATTGATCAGACTTTCCTTAGCGTTCAGAAAAACGGCATCAGGGGAGAGTGAGGTCATGACAGATTCTTTACACTATACGGGTATTTTTCTGTCTCTGGAAGATAGGGCAAGATTTTGGCGTTTGTGCAACGATATTCGGAATAGTCAGAAAAAATCGCCGTTGGCCAAAAGGATTGCGCATCCGCACGTGACGGAAATGCATGAAAAAGATGAAGCGTTTGCAGACTTTGTAGAGAAGAGAAAATCAATATTTGGTGAGCATCGCGTAAAGATAAAGATCATCGGATACGCCAATGATGGGGAAAATGAAGCCGTTCAGATTGAGTTTGTAGGGGATGAAGCCGATACGGAAAGCAAACAGATTATTAATCATATCAAAGGAAAAGCAGATAATAACCCAGAAATACTACACATCACATTAAGTATTTCCGAGACAGGGGAAGCTAAAAATTCTCGCTACCTGCGGTTTGAAAAAATTGATCAAGAGGCATTATGTAAACAGGCTCAGTTACCAATAGATGCTAAAGGTGCGTTTGAATTTAATATGATCTATGATTGCTTTTATAATCCTGATCCTGAATGTATGGATTTTGATTATAACCGACGCTTGACGGGCGAATCGTTCGTTTATATTCCGTATTATGTGCGTGATGATCAAGCGTTTAAAACGCTGATTGAAGATACAAGCTCTTGGGAATGCGTGGATATCTCTCAATTCTGTAAATATTTTTATACTTACATTTCGTATTACCCATGCGGTGCCAGGAAAGTCGATTGTTATAAAAGTCAGACGGATGACAGATATTTACTATTCTATTTTGAAACAACAAAGATTGCCATTCTCAGCATTCGATCGCATATCGGTGATAAGACCGTAGCGCGATTTGCTGAAATGATCCGAAGTTTGAGGAAATTTAACGATATTCAGATTGCCGAGATCGAGCAAAACCTCTTTAGAAAGAAACTGAATGATATTGCCAAAGCCTTCTTTTATGCGGGGCATGCGAACATCGGGGGCAAAGATCAGAAAGCTGATGCTGACACAGTGAGAAGCGATTTGCGAGGGAATTATCTGCTTCGCTTGGACGTGTCCATGAATGATCCGATGACATTTACTGAACGCGATCGCGTTTTTCAGCACAAACTGCTTTACCATTTTCGGGGTGATGGTTATCTGAACAAACTCTATGAGCCCGATCAGGCACGTGAGTCACGTGAAGTGTGGTCAAATGATCCCCTCAAGGTTTGGGGGATCAGCGCATCTGCCGCCGTATGCTTGACGTGTTCAGAACGCGGTAATACCAAGCACTTGAGAAGGCTGTTTGTGAGCAATTTCGCGAATTACTATCATTTTCTTTATGTTTGTTTGCTTCATCAAAAGTATTTTCTATATTATCTCTGCAGTCAGGTGACATCACGCGGCAATAATGATGCTGAATTATTGAAGGCGCTTCGGGCATATAGTCGGAAACTCATTGGATTCTCAAATGATTATCTCTATAAATGCATTTCGGATGTTGATCAATACCAAGGGCTTTATGAATACGTCCAGAATGCATTTAATATCTGGCCGATGCTAGAGGATACACGAGAGCCTTTGGAAAATTTGAAGGCATTGGAGGAAGATCAGGATCGACAGAAAAGAGAGGAGATGGAGCAATTAGAAAGAGAGCTTAAAGAGGCCCGGGAACAGAAAGAGAAGGAAGAAAAGGAAGCCCAGGACTTTTTACGAATGATATTATCATTGATCTCAGTATTGACACTTGTAACGGTTTTATCAAATCTATTTGCACTTGATGAGCCTCTGCATGCAGTTCTAGCAAATATCTTTCAAGGTGATTTGACGTATAAGCAGACTTGTTTTTTGATTATTATTTCGATTGCCATCTTATTGCTCATTATGATTGTACATATATTGTTTGGTCGCAAGATCGCTAAATGGATCGGAGACCGTCGGGCCAAATAGCGTCTGGTGATCGCGGCGTTACAAGTGCAAATCGCTTATCTGAACCTCATTCGGCGCGTTCGCGCCGGGGGGCTTTTGCCGATTCTCGACGCTGTTTAGGGATGAATTTGAAAATTATTGGCATAGATCTGGCAGGAAATGCCGCTTTCAGGTTTTGGCTGTGTGATGCCAAAACATTATGATCTGTTTGACACTCGGAGGCAATTCGTGAAACGTAGCATTACCTGTATCGTCGTTCTGGCTGTTCTATCGCTCATGCTACGAGGCGACAGCGCATCACAAGGCCGACCGTGAAGATTTACGGTGAATACGATGCCGGCTTTGACGTTCCAATTGCTCAGAGTGTTCTCGCATGCTTTTGTAGCGCTCTGATTTTTTATGCAACATGCATATCATCACGGAGGAATTATGAAAAAATATCTCGCCCCAGTGTTGGCTGCAACGATGCTCTTTATGGCCGGATGTAGCGATGAAACAGATACCCCGACCACAGAGGATTATCTGATTGAAACCACGCTTGATCAGCCTGAACTGAAGGCTGATGAAGTTCCGACCGTAGCCAGTGCTGACAAGGCCGTATGGACAAGCGAGGTCAATCACTTCGGTTTGACCGCTATGGATCGCCTCAGCGAGGGGGGCAACCTGCTCATTTCACCGGCTTCGCTGCACAGCGCGCTCGCGATGGCGGCTGCTGGGGCTGATGGCAACACCTATCAGGAATTCGCCAAGGTCCTCAATTTTGGTGCGGATCGAGACGTGGCAGAAAAATTGGCCGCCGATATGCAGCTCACGATCAGATATGATGGACAGAATGCAAACAGCCATTTCGTCATGGCCAATAACCTGTGGGTTGACCAGAAAGTCAAACTCGCGGAAACCTTTAAAGAGACGATGCGGACGGTTTTCAAAGCCCCCGTCCAGGTCTGCAATTTTATCGATTATGCCGCCTATGTCGTCGATTCGATCAACGACTGGCTCAAGAAACTGGCGAGCGGTATCGCTCCCAAATTGACCGAAAAAGTCGAGAATATTCAGTTCATGCTCATCAGTGCCACAAGTTTTGAAGCCAAATGGGCACATCCGTTCTCGAAGAGCAAGACTGAGCAGCGCAGTTTTAAAGGCAAATCCAAAGATGTGCTGATCGATTTCATGCACCTCATCTATGATTTTGAATATTATGAATCTGTCGAAAAAGGGTATCAGGCCGTCGTGATTCCCTATATGGATGATGTGTTCGATATGGTCATCATATTGCCGAATGATGTCAGCAATGCCAAGAACGCTTTAAGCCAGATCACTGCCGAAGATTTTGGAAACCTCCACCTCGACACGCCTGAGTATCGCCTGCTTGACCTCTCTATCCCCAAATTTGAAATCTCGTATGACCTTACGCCGTCCGAGATCATATCTCGCCTGAAGAATATCGGTATCAAAGAAGCATTCTCTGAAGGGCTTGCCAACTTTAAGATATTGAGCCCGTCGTATAATGTATTTATCGACAGTTTCCTGCACCAAGCCGTGATCGCCATAGACGAAAGCGGCTCTAACACGACGGCCGCGACGGAGGCGACCGAAGACAAACCTGCCGATGGTGCGACCAAATTCGAGATCGACCACGCCTTCGCATTTGCGATTGTTCACCGCTCAAGCGGTGCGCTCGTCTATCTCGGTGTCGTGAACGATCTTTAAGATTTGCAACCATTTGCTTGATCCCGCCCCCTAACAATGCCTTTTTTTAGGAAAGCGGGGCGGGGAATCCCTTTCTCTGGGCACCAAAGAAAGGGGTTCCGCCACAAAAAGCATTCATTTAATTCACGCCCAGCAGCACGAGCAGCCAGCCGATGCCGATCCAGGCGCCTGCCGCAGAACC
>JAFZFY010000371.1 GCA_017555665.1 Pseudomonadota bacterium
AACACACTCGTCAAGGATACGACGACATACTGGAAAGTCACGCGCGGCAAGTCGATCAACAACAACGCCACGCTGTCCAAAAACACGGCAAAGACCGATAACAAGGGCATCGCGAACGACTATTTCTATACAGGAACGGGCTATAACTCGCTCTATTATGTCAGCGTGTTCCACCCCAACTTCATCGATGAAGAAACCAAGAATCCCAAACCGTTCCTGTTCTCGATCACGACGACGAACAACACGGGGTCGGTTCCTGGCGTGAATCCGAACGATGTCGATCTGCCCGAAGGCGATTCGACAAATGCTGATGGCAAACTCTGCTGCTCGAAGCTCGAAGGCAAGAACTGTGTCGAGCCCTGCGCAGCCGATTACGGCAAGACATGCACGAGCGATGAAAAAGAATACGCGAGCTGCTACGGGGCCGATCTCGACTCCGTGAACGGCTACCCGACGAATCCGAAATATCCGCAGGGCGCCGGTTGCAGTGTCGCCTGCGAACCCGACCAGCTCAAAGCATGTACCGAGACGTCCAAGGATGATTGCTGCACACAGGCAATGCAAACAGGCGATTCTGGCAAACAGGGCTGCCTGAGTCTCACGATCGTCGGGGACAATGACCGCACAGTCGGTCTCGGCGAAACCATCAATTTCCAGGCTAAGATCGTGTGGCAAAACGGCAGCGAGATCACGCCTGTTCGCGATAAGCTCATCTGGAAACTCAAGGGCAGTGACGGCGCTGATGCCTCGATCAGTTCCGAAACGACCCCGACAGACAAGAGCGGCACGGCCACGATCATCTTCAAATCGGGTTCCAAGCAGACGACATACAATCTGAGCGTGATGTATCCGAATATCCATGACGATAGCGGCAACATGATTCCTCAGACCATCCATATCGCCGTCAAGGATATCCCGCCTTCGCAGTCGGTCACCGAGATCAACAACATCCATCTCGAAGCAGATGGCACAAACGTGCCCAAGCTCGCATATGACAGTGTGAGCTATTATATCCTCTCTTCAGATGACCACAGCTGCAGTGAGAACTTCCTCATCGCGGATGAAGATTCGAGAAAATCAGCCTGCGAAAATGCAGAACCCGGCGATTCGCTCCACATCTGCGATATTGAAAAAGTCAAAGAAGCAGGCGAAAACAAACGCTATCCGGCAGATCACACGATCGATACCCATAATGACAAATACATCGTTTATGCCATTGCAGATAAAGGCAAAAACCCGCTTGCGTATGGCTGCAGCGAAATGAACCGCTTCGGTGCCGCAACGACACCGTCAACATGTGATGATAAAGAACGTCTCTCCACATGCAAGAACAGCCAGAAAGACAAGGAAGGCAAGTGCAAGTGCGCACCAGTCCGCAAAATGGAAGTTAAAATGGCGCTCTCCGAAATCCCGCTTGCGTTCGCGGAAAGCTACAAGACTGAATCGCTCGTCGACCTCGGTCCCTTGATGCGTGACGGCTCCAAGTTCAAAGAAAGCGTCGATAAGATCATGGTCAAATACGAGGATTTCCTCGAAGCAGATCCAGCTTCGAAAGTCATGGAAGAGCTCGACACATACGTCTTCTTTGATGGTGAAAATACCAATACAACGAAATGTGTCGAGAATTCCCAGAAGAAGAATAAATGCATGCCGTCCGATGGCAGCAATGTCTCAAAACTGGAAAGCATCTGCGAAATCAACTCAGGCCAGAAATACAGCGAGTGCAAAAATGATAAAGGCGAAGATGATAAAGCTTGCCTGAAGAGACTCTATACAAAATGTAACTGCACCTGCGCGAAATTCTATTATTACACGCATATCGACACCATCGGCAAAAAGATCGCGCCGCTTGCCAGAAAGGGCATCAAATCCCTTCTGGACAAATACCTCAGCGCGGATGCCATTGCCGATCAGCTCTGCAAAGTGCTCGACAGCGTTCAGTATGTCACCTTCTCTGGCACCATGACGCTCAAGAAAGACGGCAACAGCGGCAAATTCACCGGCAGTGCCAAGTACAACGGCGCAATCGTCCCATTCTCGGATAAGAAGCTCGAACTTCCGGGCAACATTGTCGAAGGCAAATGGGCCGAAGCCAAGCTCACCAACGGTATTGACCAGCTCGCGATCTCCAAGTTCGCGCTCAACTTCACTTATGGTGAGTTCCTCTATCAGGTCGTCGGCAAATTCATCGGCGCCGTCGATGACAGCGGCAACCTGCAGTTTGGCAATATCCTCGACTGCAGCAAGCTCGGCAACATTTCTCTGCCCATTCTTGGCAGCGTAGATCTCTCCACGTTCTGCGATCTGAGTCTGCAATGGCTCTCCAGCCAGACAGTCACGTTCGCAGTGAGCAAATACACATCCCTGAACATCACGCTCGACGGCACAGGCGAATTCCAACGCGGCAAGACCTGCATCGCGGCCGCCGGTGTCATCGGCTGTGTGGCACAGCAGATCGTCAACGGCTCCTGGAGCGGCTCTGGCTCGCTTGGCGAAACCAAAGTGGACGGCAAGAAACCCGAAGATACGCTCGAAGGTGCCTGGTTTGCTTACACTGACGAGAACGACAAGCCTGAAATGACACTGGACAACAAATCGCTTGATGAATTCAAAGCTGAACACAGCGTCTGCCGCCAGGTTCTCAAAGAGACCAAGGAAAGAGCAGCCATAAAGGATCACACGAACGAAGCCTGTTTAGGCGGTTCGTATAGCGATCCGGCGAGCTGGTCTAAGAATAACCGCTGTGCCGAGAAAGGATGCCAGGGTGCTGGTATCGTCGTATGCACGCAAGACGGCAAGTACGATCCCTCCTACTCGGGGGCGACTGCCACGCAGATTATTCTTGCAGCCAACGAGAAGTGCAAAGAAAAATGCGGCACGGAATTCTCGCTCTGTGGCGATGACACTTGCGCACTCAACTCCGAAATCATCAACAATGGCTTCGGCTTGACCAATGAACAATGCCTGACCCATTGCGATTCAGACGCCTGCAAGAACAACGATACCATCGTCGTTTGCAGCGGCGGCAGCCTCATAGAGAACTGGGAAAGTTCAATCTGCGGCGTTACGTTGGAAAAAGATGATCAAGGTAAAGATAAGCCGATCACAGCCGAACAGAAGACTTCCTGCTTTACAACCCAAGTTCAGACAGCATGCGCTGGCAAATGCGATTCGCCTGCATGTATCATGAACAGCGAACGCAAGGATTGCAAAGACAAGGATGACAAACCTGCCCCAGACCCGCTTCCGATGCCTGAAGTACTCGCTTCCTGGACAACGTTCGATGCGTATTGGGACGGCAAGAAATCATCAGCCATCGACAGTTCTAACATCAAGGCAGATTCAACCTCCACGCATGCCGATGCCGTGAAGTTTTCCTTCGCTTGCAACGATAACGCCACGAAACTCAAGATTGTCGCGGGTTCTGATGGTGTCGTCGGTGCACTCGGCACGTCTCTCGCGGTCGGCAGCAAGACAGGCTGCCATTTCAACCTGACTGCTGATACGAGCAAGTACACGATCTCGAAGATCGAACTGAGCGTCTTTGGCGATGGCCGCACGATCGTTATCAATGACACCAAGAATGCCACCAAAGAGGGCGAATGGCTCAATCTGGTGCCAAATCCTGTCGCAGAAACGAACATCTGGCCGATCATCGTCGATGAAAAAGGCAATGAGGATAAGAATGCGACTGGCGAAGGCTACAAGATGATGCGTCTTGACAACATCAAGGTCCACGGTTACCTCAAAACAACCGAAAACAGCGGTAACTAATCCCACCATCGCTGAGTAGCTAAAAAAGGGCGACCCTATGAGTCGCCCTTTTTTTTTGACTGTGCGCTACGACTGTGGATATGGCTTTTCCAGACCTCACCACCGCCCTTACAGGTGCCCCATCTCACGCCTGGAAATGGGATTTGGTTCGCAGACGCTTGCCAGTTGGCTCTATTCTACGCCTGTGGGTATGGACGTGGTTATTCCTAAGGCGATGAGATTCTAGGGAACTTAATACGCCTACGCGGCAGTAGGCGTTCGGTTCGCCCCCTCCCCCCCCCGCACGCTTTTGTGCATGACCGAGATTCCCGAACGTCTCACCGTCCGTGGTTCGACGTTCGGCAGCCGACATCATGTCGGCTGTACTGAAGATGATTTGTATGACATAGAAAATATGCCGATGCTTACGAAGATATACCCACGCTTGTAGAACATACGCTTACCAATTTCATGTACGCAAAGGACCG
Organism: Pseudomonadota bacterium; assembly: GCA_017555665.1. Taxonomy (GTDB): domain Bacteria; phylum Myxococcota_A; class Bradymonadia; order UBA4248; family UBA4248; genus UBA4248. The sequence continues at coordinate 4,242 of JAFZFY010000371.1, forward strand.
CATATCTGCGATCGCAGAACATAGCCTCATTCTATATTCACGCCTGCAGAACAGATTATTATGCATTTCGAGCAAAGCGCGTTCACAACACGGCGTGTTTACACGCCGTAACCTCGCTTGCATCTATTGCGCAGATATTCAAAAAAAGCCATGATGGAACATCTGCGATCTGCCGTGTATCTACCGATACACGGCATGATGACGGTTCATCCCCTTGAACGAGATTAGCCGAGTCGCACTTTTGCTTCATGAATGATATCGACATCCCCGAATTCGTCGATCAATTTCTGAAGCAGGTTACGCGCATCCTCCTCAAGCATGAGAGATGCATAAAAATCAATTTCCTGAATGGCTTCAGATACTCTCTGGCGTTCAGAATCCGGAATGCCAGCTGGTACTGCAGGCGCAACAGGCTCAACAGGCGCAATAGGTGTATCAGACACATCAGGCGTCACCATAGCAGGCGGCACGGCAGGAACAGCAGATTGAGATGCCGCAGGCGGCGCAATTCTAATACCGGGCTGAGATACCGCACGCTGCGTCAGTGGGATGCCGGGCTGAGATACCGCACGCTGGGTCAGCGGGATGCCGGGCTGAGACACCGCGCGCTGGGTCAGCGGGATGCCAGGCTGAGACACCGCGCGCTGGGTCTGCGGGATGCCGGGCTGAGACACCGCGCGCTGGGTCTGCGGGATGCCGGGCTGAGACACCGCGCGCTGGGTC
>JAFZFY010000372.1 GCA_017555665.1 Pseudomonadota bacterium
CCCCGGTTCCAGCATCCGCCCCTGTCCCGGGAGCCGTGCAGAAGGCATCGATTCCTGAAATGACAGTGGCGGAGGCGGTCGCATCCGCTGAGATCCAGAGCGTCAGCGCGGCAGCTTCTGACGCGTTGAGCGAGGAAGAGCAGTATCGGGCTATTCTGGACTCGATGAGTCCGGAAGAACGGGCGGCGTACGAAGCTTATGAAGCAGAACAGGTGCAGGCGGCAGAAGACCGTGAGAAAGCCAAAATGCGCGAGCTTCGCGAGCTTTATGGCGGTCAGAGTGATGTCTCGATGCAGCGCAAGTTCCCGGTGGGGCTTGTGATCGCGTTGGTCGTGATTTTTAGCGGCGTGTTCGTGCTGATATACAAGATCATGACGGCGGAGGAGCCGGTGCAGACGGTCAGTGCGCCTGTCGAGGAGGCTGAACCGCCGATGCCGCCGCAGAATCGTGCCGCGCCATTGAATCCGTATGCCGTCAAGCTCAAGATAACAGGCGCGACAACGCTGTTTATCAATGGCGTGGAGACGCCGATCACGGGCGAGCATTATTTTGTGCAGGGTCATCGAAACACGATCATGGCGTTCGGTGACGGCATGGTGCCCTATTTCAAGACGTATGATTCAAAAGATTTGGTCGCAGGAACGAACAATATCAAGCTTGAGTCTGCGCTTCTGTATCAGAAGGGCATTGTGAACTTCAAGCTGTCGAAGGATACGCATGGCATCCGGGCGACGTTTGACGGGCGCCGGCTCGGTTCGTTTCCGACGAGTATCTCGGATGTCGTTCTTGGCCGTCCGCACGTGCTGATTCTTGAGAAAGAAGGGTATGCGAAGCATATGCACCTGATCTGGCCGGATGATGACGAGACAAATGTCATTATTCCTGATCTGGTGACCGAGTATAATGCGCTGGCAGGCACCGTCTGCACGTTGAAGCCGTTCCCGGTATCGACGAGTAAATATGGCGTGAAGATCTCATACGACGGCACGAGTTATGACACGCCGATTGTCCCGACGGTTGCGCACGGTGACATTATTGAGTACTACATCACGCGCGAGCAGCGCCGCGCATTGACGTTTGCGGTGATTCCGGATGGTTTCGGGTCGCTGTCTGTGGATGCGACGCTTCTGAGAGATTCGATCGGCGAGGCCTCGGTGATGTTCCGCCGTCCGGCGAACAGCCAGGTGCAGCCATGTCTGAGGCGTTACGGAGAGGTGATTTGTCCTCAGGTGGGCGTGGAGACAAGCGTTCCTTCAGGGCCGGACTGGGAAGTGATCGGCGTTGTCGGGGAAGGCGATGATCTTCGCGTGCTAAGAGGCGGTCAGATTCAGTCTCTGAGCAAGCAGTATCGATATACGTTTGAAGCATCGCAGGACAATCGAGGCACATTTTTGCTGAAAGTTGTTCAGAGTCAGAAGATCAAGCAGCCGAAAAAATGAGTATCGTAAGTGTTGCGTTAGACTGATAGTTTGTCGTAAGTCGTTTATTGTGTAAGGTGGTTTTCTGGTCATCCATTTGCGTAGGAATGGATGCCTGGCGAATTTCAGCTTCCGGATTCCGGGGGTGATTCAGAGAGAGAAAGTTATGGACGAGCAGACGGGATCATCACTTGAGATGTCAGGAAATGCGATCAATCCGGAGACGCTTCAGGCGTATGAGCAGGAAGCCGGAGACAGCATCGAGTTTGGCGATGATGTCCAGGATGTCGTGTCTTTTGACAAGGAGGAAGAAGAGCGGAAGCGTCAGGAGGCGCAGGCAGCGGAGGAGCAGCCGGTCCGCCACCAGGGTGAGGGGACGCTTCTTGTCGGATCCGAGATGCTGAAGCTTGTCGAGGAGATTGACGGCGAGCGCAAGAGCAAGCACGGGATACCGCATTCCGGTCTTGTGATCAGTATCGGCCTTCTTTTGGGTATAGCGATCATTATCGCGGTCGTCATCGTGATCACGAAGACAGACCGTGCGCATGAGGCGGAGGAGGCGGAGGCGCAGCCGGAAGAGGTGCCGGTGGAGATCAAGCCGCGTGAAATCAGCCATATTCCCGTGAGTATATCGCCGAAATATGCGGACATCATGATCAACGGCGTTCCGCTTTCCCTGACCGGCCGGAACTTGGGGGACGGGCTGCCCATCGTGGATCGGTATGAGAATCAGCTTTCGTTTTATTCGGAGGATTATGTGCCTTTGAGCCAGATCGTGGAGCCGCATCACGATGTGGTGGAGAGCCCTCTGGATTTCAAGCTGTTGCCGAGCGATACGTATCTTCATTCCACGCTGACCGTGAAAGCGCCGAAGAACGCAGATCTCATGAAGCTTGTCTATTATGTGAACGGTCGTGTGATGCCGACCACGGATCCGCTGACGGTGGATTGCGTGAGCGGATTTCCGCAGTATATTCACGTGCAGCAGGGGGGATTTGGCGACCATCTCGAGATCGTGTGGCCGACACGCGACAAGGAGACAGTGGAGCTTCCGGAGCTTCAGACGGCATATAATGCAGAGCGTGTGACGCTGTTCAACATCGATGTGCCGCCCGAATATATGGAGGACCGTTCGTTCAGTCTGCAGGTGTATTACACGTATGACAAGTTTGCGAACCAGGGCGGCTCGATCCGGGTGGACAAGGGTGAGCTGATCCGGATCAAGATGAGCAAGGACAAGCGATACTCTCTGGATATGATACTGGACTCGCTTCCGTTCGGTTCGATCCGTGTGAAACCATATCTTCAGCTGGCATCATTAGGTGCATCGATCGCGAAGTATGACCGTAAGTCAGACAAGGGGATTGTGATCTGTTTCCGGCGCGCGTCGGAATCTGTCTGTGTGGATCCGAAAGAGGATACGACGGTTCCGAGCGGGAAATGGGAACTGGTCGGTTATCGCGAGCAGGGTGGAAAGAAAGTATGGCTTGAGGGCGCGCCATATGAGACGCTGGTGTCGGATATGACGTACACGTTCAAAGTGTCTGCGAACGGCAACCGCCTCGTATATGAGATCACGGACAAGAAGAAGACGCGCGGTCACTGATGGCTGAGCGGCGTTTGGGCTGAGCCTGTCGAAAGGGCTCAGCCTCGTGTTCTGAAGGATGCGGTATCGGGCTGACGGCGATGGCGTGTGCATGGGCGTGATTCATGGGCACTCTGATGCGCGCATCATGGTTTTTCAGCGTTTTCTGAGGGCGTTGGTATCGTGTGGTCAGGCGCGCGTCGCAGGCTGTAGCAAGGGTGTTACGCAGAGGGATGGCGTGTTGCAGGTCATCGCCGTGTGCGTGCGGGAAAGAGAGCGCAAGCCGGCGGTGCGGTCATTCGGAATGATATTTGGCAGGTGCAATGTGCTTGTCAAATGTCAGCCAGTGTGATAAAAAAGGTTTTGGGGGATTTAGCGAATAAAGGAGCAGCGCGATGAAAAAGGGAATCGTCGGAATAATAGTGTTAGGATCCGTGCTAATGAGCGGTACAGCGTTTTCGGATGAGCCGAAGCTGACCTCGATCAGCTTTGAGGATGACCGAATTGAGGGCGATCTCATGGTTCCGAATCAGTCGAACATTAACGTGAAGGAACTTGATGAGCTGTCCAGCCTGATCAAGGCGCGAGAGGATTTTGTGGATGAGATGCGCAAGACAGTGGATGAGCTTTGAGTTCATTTATGCAGTGTGCAGAATCGGAAACATGCGGTCATTTATTGGCAAAGGTTGTGAATAAGGAGAGGACGCTATGAAATTTGAAATTCTTGGCCCTTCGAATGAGGTTGTACAGGTTGTGGAGACGGAAGCCAATCCTGTACGTATCGGTAAAGCAGGCAATAACGATCTTTGTCTTGATGACGCGAGTGTGGCGCGCAGGCATGCCGAGCTGGCGAAGAGCGGCAATGGCTATGTGGTAAAAGACAGCGCGTTTGCAGGAGTGTATGTGAACGATGAGAAGGTGGGGATGAAAGGCTCAGTGGTAGAGAGCGGTTCGATCCTTCGATTCGGGAATGTATCTGTTCGCATTACGTTTGATGGCGCGTCAGTCGATGCGGGTGCAGAGGAAGAGGAAGGTGGAGCGACGCTTGCCGTCTCGCTTGACGAAGTGCAGGCAGAGGATGGCGCGTCATTGTCAGCGCCGACCGTGCCGACCCCTGAAATCATGAAGCCGTCAGCAGCGCCGCGAGCGTCGCTCGCCGGTCTTGGTGCGGTGACCGCGAAAGCAGCGGGCGCGGCAAAACCTATGGGCGGCAATCTGAACAATTTTGGCGGTTCAGGTTTTACGGCAGGATCGTCGGCGCCGACGACAACGATTATCAAAAAGAAGAAACGCCCTGTGAGCTTTGAACGCCGTTTCCTGTCGGCGAAGAGCAAAAGCGGTCGCGGCAACCTCGAAGTTGCGATGGTGTGGCGTGATACGGTTCTGAGCATTCAGGCGTTCAAGCCCAAAGACAAAGTTGTGACCGTTGGTTCGGGCAAGAACTGCAATTACAAAGTGGAGACAGGCAACGGCACGTCTATCTCGATCGCGCAGTATGTCGGTAATCATTGGGAATTGCTGTTCAACAACTCGTTTGATGGCTTTGTCCTGATCGGCGACAATAAGTATGAGTTCAAATCTGGCAGTAATGCGGAGTTTACGACGCCGAAGTCGGCAGGCAATATTCTTGCGCCGGGTTCGCTTGCCTGTGAGCTCACGGGTGTGACGCGCGCCAAATACGTATTTGGTGAGGCATCGATTCTTGTCCACTGCGTAGACAGCGAGCCATTTGTGGTTCCTCTGTTTTCCAATTTCCGCATAAGCCGTTTTGGCGCGTTTGCGGCCTCGCTTCTGATCCATTTCGCGCTGTTCTCGGTTATTCTTTTTGCGACGAATCGAGTCGATGCTCTGATGGTGGACCGCATCTTGACGGCATCTCGATTTGCAGTTGCGATCGAAGAGCCGATCGTTGAGGAAGAGAAGGAAGAGGAGAAGGAGGACGAGAAGGAACCCGAAGAAGAGGAAGTCGACGATACGAAGCCCAGCGATACGCCATTTGCTGCCAATACGCCAGACAGTTCGCCTAGCGTAGGCAAGGGGCCGATCTCTAAGGAGCAGGCAACTGCGGCGGCGAATGCAACGGGTCTTCTCGCGCAGCAGGCGGCAATGAACTCGATGTTGGCGGCTGGTCTTGATGTCGGCAATCTTGACAACCTCGACTGGTCAAGCTTTGACTCGTCAGCTGCAGCGGCATCTGGCGGTTATGGTCTCGGCACGACAGGTACCGGCGGCGGCGGTGCTGGCATGGGCGGCTTCAATAACGGCGGTTTCGGTCCTGGCGGCCCCGGCGGCAGCTCTGCTATCCGTTCGGCGGGTACTGGGTATGCGGCTGACCTCGGTAAGAAAGGTGAAGCAAAACCCAAAGTCCAGATGAAGAATCCTGAGGTTACTGGTTCGCTCGATAAACGTATCATTCAGAAAGTCGTTCGTCAGCATGCCGGTGAGCTTCGTGCCTGCTATGAGAAGGAACTTGCAAAAGTCAAAGGTCTGAACGGTCGTGTCGTCGTCGTTTGGATTATTTCTCCGCAGGGTGCTGTCACGAAAGCGCTTGTGAAAGAAAGCACGATCAAGAACAAGGCGGTTGAAGACTGCGTCATCAACTCCATCAAGTTCTGGAGATTCCCTGTCCCGAAGGGCGGCGGTATGGTTCAGATCGAATATCCTTTCGTGTTCGAACTCAGCAACAACTAATCATGATGGTAAAAAGGGCACCGGAGACGGTGC
>JAFZFY010000373.1 GCA_017555665.1 Pseudomonadota bacterium
CCCCGCATGGGGGGGTAGGTTTGTATGTCACGGCACGCGATGCCGTGACATAGAACCGCAGGGGGCGTCGCCCCCTGTAAAATAAACGAAAAATCGCAGCTCAAATGGTCGCGTGCCCCATGAGGTGCGGTGCGGATGCAGGGGTCAGATCCGCACGATGCGGATGCGCGGATCCTCTTCGATGGCAGGGCAGTTGATGTTGAGAAGTGCGCGCCAGTCGTTGCTGTCTGCACAGGTCTGAGGGAGCTGCCAGAGCGGGGAAACACAGTCGAACCCGATGTCCCAGAAGTGAATGGAGCCATCCGAGAGCATCGCGAGCGTGTGGTCGGGCAGGTGATAGATGGCTTTGACAAAGGCATCGGCTCGCTTGATATCAGGCGAGATGTAAAGAGAATGGGAGGCGGCAAGGACAGCCTTGAGATTGGGCTGGGGCGTGGAGGTCGTCAGGTACAGGCGCTGATGCGTCCAGTCTGCCGTGATCCGCGTTTCGGGCGACGAGAGATCGAAGAACTCCGGGAGATCGGTAAGGTCAAACCGTGTGTCGGCAACAGGCTTTTGGTCATGCCAGAGCAGGGCGGTCCCGGTCTCGTCGAGGCTCATCACGCCGGCTTCTGTCTGGATGATGCGCACGACAGGCGATTCGTGTACAAAACGCGTGGTCCAGGCGCCTTCAGCGTCGATAAAGCGCACCTCGCGGTTCTGCATGCCGCCGCCGCATGTGACGAATACATCGCCTTCGGGACAGCAATCGCCGAGCAGCGTCTGCTCGATATTGGGAAGCACGATGTCGCGGAGGACGCCGTTCACGGCGCGGGCATCGCAGCCGTTCTGGACGCTTATGGCCTCGTCAATGGCTGCAAGATCGAGGCGGCACAGACGGCAGATGTCTGAAAACACGGGCATCGGCGGGGCGAGTGTCACGAAAAATGTGCCGTCACTCAGCGGGCCGCACAAGCGTTTGATCGGGCTTTCAAAGCGAAGCGTCGCATAGGGCAGCGGATGGGGCTTGGCCTCGTTACGGGGATAATCGGGATTGGAAAGGTCGATGATCGTCAGCGTGTCTGTGCCGCGTGAGACCAGCAGATGGCTGCCGATACCCAGCCACTGGATCGGCTCGTTTTGGGGCGTGCCGTCAAACACGGGTTCAGACATGGGCAGATCGGAAAGGACGTTCAGCATGTGATTCTCGCCGTTATCTTCGCTGACGAGAAGGCAGTTGCGCCCATTTCTCAGGCATGCGTAATGACCGATCTGAATCGGGAGGCATTCCTGGCAAAGCGCGTATTTGGAGGGATGATCTGCCTGAGAGCAGTCGCGTGTCACGCCTCTGCCGCGCGCCGAGACGGGAAGCCCAAAGACCCTGTCTGTCAGCTTGCGACCGATGTCGCGGCCGTATCGGGCGACGATGTCGTCACTGAGTATCAGCGCTTCCAGGCGCATGCCTTTCTTGATGAACTGGAGGATGCTCGCTTCCCATGCCGGCACCTGCGGCGTGGGATGGATCTTTTCAAACACACGGATCTGATTGAGCGATGCCCGGCTGAGATGTGACGGGGTGAAGATCATGACTGTTCCTCGGATTCGAGTGCCTCAAGCGCGCGCATGCTCATATCGACAACCTGGACCGACTGTGACTGCCGGGTCTGAAGGTCTACGGCTGTGACGGACAGGATGCCGCTCACATCGATGCGAAGGGAGACTTCGATCTGCGGCTCCATGCGGCGCGCAGGACGGATGCCGCTCAGCTCGAATGTCGCAAGGCGTGTGTTCTCTTCGACATGTTTGCCTTCGCCTTGAAAAATCGAGATGATCACGCTGTCCTGGTTGTCGCGGCTCGTCGTGAACACGCGCGACACACGGTGGGGGACTTTGGTGTTTTTGGGGATAAGCGGGATGCAGACACCGCCTGCGGCTTCAATCGAGAGCGTGAGCGGGATCACATCGAGCAGAAGCACGACATCTTCGTCGTTGTCGAGTGCCATCGCTTGGACTGCCGCGCCGATACCGACGGCTTCGTCGGGATTGATCGCCGTGTTGGGCATCATGCCGAACCAGTCGCGTGTCATGCGGCGAATCAAGGGCATGCGCGTCATGCCGCCCACGAGGATCACCTCGTCGATGTCCTCTTTCTTGAGCCCCGCGCTTTCAAAGACATTACGGCAGATCTGCAACGACCGTTCGACGAGAGGCGCACAGAGCATCTCGAGTTCGGCGCGTGTGAGCGTCTCGCGGACAGAGAGCTTGGGGTCGATGTCTGGCACGATGCCGGGCAGGTCGATCAGGGTCTGATCGGCTGTGGATAGCTGCATCTTGGCATATTCCGCTGCATCGAGCAGACGCTGCCTCGCGAATGTAATCTGGCTGAGATCAATGCGGTAGGCTTTTTTGAAACGCTCGCAGATCTTGTTGGCAATCGCCTGGTTGAAATCATTGCCGCCCAGAAAGGTGTCGCCGCCTGTGGCGAGGACGTTATATATGCCGTCGCCGATTTCCAGAACCGAGATATCGAATGTGCCGCCGCCGAAATCGTAGACCGCGATGATCTTGGTCATGTCGGTGCCGTACCCGTAGGCGAGTGCGGCTGCGGTCGGCTCGTTGATCAGGCGCGTCACTTCCAGACCCGCCAGTTCTGCGGCGCGCTTCGTCTCCTGACGCTGCTTGTTGTCGAAA
>JAFZFY010000374.1 GCA_017555665.1 Pseudomonadota bacterium
CGGCGCCTTCCGCGGCTCGTGTTGCGCCCGCTGCGCCAGGGATCGCGTCTATGCCTGATCTGGCTGAACCCGATTATTTCGACGATCTGCCGTGGCCGGAAGAAGATGGCGTCGCATTGAGCGAATCCGATATGGCGGATATCGGCTGGACGGATGGCGGCGGCGATGAGGACGAGGACGGCGATGAGGATGGAAATGCCCTGTATGGTGGGGGAAATGCACAGGCAGGTAAAAAAATACTTGCAGTTTCCAGTGAACGGGCTAGAAGTGCACCGCTTGTCGCAGGAGCGAGTCATGCCCAGACCGATATCGATCAGCGATGGAGGCAGCTGGTGATGCGGCTTCGCGAGCCTTTGGCGACGATCATGTCGCGCGCGCGCGTGGACAGCATCGATGCCGGCTGTGTGGAGGTGACGCTCTCTGAAGACTACCGGGATATATTCGGGGCAAGGGCAAAGTATGTTCAGGATGTCGAACGCGTCCTGGACATGGAGATCGGTTCAGGATGCCGTCTGAAAGTCAAGTTCAGCGATATCCGGGATGCGGAGGATACGATCGCGGCCGCGAGGGCGCGTGAGGAGATCCGGATGCAGGAAGCGGCGTTCGCCCAAGTCCTCGGACAGCCGGTAATGCAGAAAGTCATGGAAGTTTTTCACGTCGATCCCGAAGGGATTCGATTTACATTTAACCCAGACAGGACATCTAAATGAGTAAAGTCGTAAAGAACACAGGTTTGAATCAGATTTTGTCGCAGGCTCAGAAACTTCAGGGCCGTCTTGGCCGTCTCGAAGAAGAGATGAAGTCGAAAGTCGTGGAAGCCTCTGCCGGTGACGGCAAAGTGACCGCCGTCGTGAACGGCAACCGCGAGCTGATCGCGCTCAATATTGATCCGTCGGTCCTCAGCAGCGAGAATCCCGAACTCCTCGAGAACCTCGTGATCAGCGCCGTGAACACCGCGCTGAACAATGTTCGCGAGATGGTGAACCATGAAATGAACAAGGCGACGGGCGGCTTCTCGATTCCCGGCCTCATGTAATTTTTTCTTCCGCACTGCCGCAGGGGCCTGCATCCCGTTGTGATGCAGGTCGGATGCCTCGCCTGCTGGCTCGGGCTGATGCGGATAGTGCGTAAAAATACTTGACTTTGTGTGGTCAAAGTGCCAGAAAACGCCTCGTTTTTGCGTCTTTCTGGCGCAGAGAATCCTGTAATCTGCCATGCGGGAGCATGGCTTTTTTAAATAAATTTCGGAGAAAACGATGAAACGCACATTCCAGCCGAGCAAAATTAAACGCGCGCATACGCATGGATTCCGTTCGCGTATGGCGACAGCCCAGGGCCGCGAAGTCCTCAACCGCCGCCGTGCCAAAGGCCGCAAACGCCTTGTCCCGAGCGTTCCTGAGAAACACTAGGATTAGGTCGTATGGAAATTGCCCCCTGCCGTCATTTCGGATGGGGTAAAAGTATTCGCCTGCGAAAGCATGCACAATACTGTCGAGTACAGTCCAAAGGACGTCGGATAGGCGGGAAGTTCCTCTTAGTGATCTTCGCGCCTTCTTCGTTTTTAGGCGTTCGCTTTGGGCTGACGGTGAGCAAAAAAGTCGGGAAAGCGGTCGTTCGCAACAAGGTCAAGCGCCGCCTTCGCGACATCCTTCGCCATCATCAGGATGTTCTGGGCGGTCTTGATGTCGTGTGGATCGCCAAAGCGGATGCAGCCTCAGCGAGCTATGCATCCCTGGAGCGCGAAGTGGTTGCCCTGCTCGACCGGGTCCATCGGAGTCAGTCATGAGTGCGCCGTTGAAACGGGTGTCCGCAAGCTTATCCCGTCTGCCGCAGAAAATTTGTCTGGGGCTGATATGGGTCTATCAGACCGGCATTTCCCCAAGGCTTGGGGCTAACTGCCGGTATCGCCCGACCTGTAGCGCCTATGCGCGCGAAGCGATTGAAAAATACGGCGCGGTCAAGGGCTGCTGGCTTGCTGCCAAACGTATCTTGCGCTGTCATCCCGGATATCCCGGCGGCTACGATCCTGTGCCCTAATTCCCCCCTATCGGAGCGCCATTCCCGCGCTCATGGAGCATGCCTTGAACTATTTAAGCTATAACGGACAGGGAGGCGGCGATGGCGGCAGCGGGCGCTGGGCCATCATGATGGGGCTCTTGCTCCTCGCCGTCCTTGCCCTCGAGTATTTCCTGCCAAAACAGCCCGCCGATCAGACGCCCCAGGGACAGACTGAACAGGTCCAGGCTCCGGGCGATGCCGCTCAGGCTGTGCCCGTCTCGGTGCTGTATCAGATCGAACCGCGCACGCTTTCGACAGATTCTTATGATCTGACGCTCACGAATGCCGGCGGCGGTCGTATCTCGTCCTTTCATCTCAAGAAACCCGACAGATACTTTGAGCATGGCGATTACATCCGATCGCAGAAGCCTGAAGTCGATTCCAAAGGCGGGATCCTGCCGCTCGAAGTCACCTTCCCCGCTTTCGGTATCGGCCCCGAGACGCAGTTTAAAACGGTCAGCGATGCGGGTGACAGCAAGCAGGCGCGCTTCCTTTACACAGATGTCAACGGTAATTACGAGTTCGAGAAAATCTTTGCCGTCACGGATGATCCGTATGTCGTCCATGTGAAATTCCGCCTCACGAACCGCTCCTCGCAGGCGCTCGCGGATAACATGGCGATCTCGATGTATATCAAGCAGATCGAAGGCGAAGAGCCCGGTCTCTTCACGCCTGGTTCGTATGTCGCCGCCAAATGTCATTCCGGCGGTGCCATGAAATACCTTGACGCGACCGACAAAGATAAAGAGAAGACTTTTGATTCGAAGCTCAACTGGTTCGCCGTCGACGAGTCCTATTTTGCCATCGCTATGACCGCCGATCACGGCATGTCCTGCGAGATCAGCAATAACAAGGATGGGCTGCTGCGAAGCAGGCTCAACACGGCGGTCACGATTCATCCAAACGAGACCCTGACCTACAGTTACGACATCTTCATGGGTCCAAAAGAGGCGCGTTATCTCAGCTTTGGCGAGCCTCAGGATAAGAATCTTCAGCTCGATTCGATTATCGATTACGGCTTCATGGAAGTGCTCGCCAAGCCTATGGCGTGGATTCTCGACAAGTTCCATGAGTGGACCGGGAACTGGGGTCTCGCGATCATCATCCTGACGCTGATCGTGCGTATTCTTCTGTGGCCGATCGCGCAGAAGAGCCAGGTCTCGATGTCGCGTATGTCCAAGATCGCGCCGCTCATGCAGGAGATCCAGGAGAAATACAAGGATGATCCCGCCACGATGCAGCAGAAGCAGATCGAGCTCTATCAAAAATACAAGATCAGTCCGTTCGGCTGCCTCCCGCTTCTCATCCAGATGCCGATCTTCTTCGCGCTGTATCGCTGCATCTTTGTGACCGGCGGCCTCTATCGTGCGCCGTTTTTCGGCTGGATTCAGGACCTTTCGGCCCGCGATCCCTATTTCATCCTGCCGATCATCTCGGTGCTCCTCCTTCTCGGTCAGCAGCTTCTGATGCCCAGCACGACGAAAAACAAGCAGCAGAAGATCATGATGTTCGCGATGCCGATCATCTTCGGCCTCATGATGCTCTGGCTGCCCTCCGGTCTGTGCCTTTATATGGTGATCAGCTCGCTGTTCTCGATCGTTCAGAGCTATTATGTTCGCCGCATGATCGCTCGTGAAGAGGATATCGTTCCCGCAGACGGCAGTTCGGATGCTGCTGATGTGATCGATGTCGAGAATCTTTCGAGCAAGGACAAGCGCGCGGCAAAACGCCGTGAGGAGTCTCAAAAAACGTGATTTAATCCAGTGTCCCTTGCGGCTTTCGGGCCGTGGGGGCTTCTTTTTATCTGCGTCCCTTGCGGTCTGACGACCGCTACGGGCCGCCTGCCGCGGCTATCTCGCTTCGCTCGATACGCCTCGGCTTTTTACCGATCTTTCCCTCAGAGGCTTTGATATGGACTATATGTATGACGATTACGATGGCGATGTCGTGGATCGCGCCGTCGATTTCCTGGCAGATATCCTCTCTTATATGGGTTTCGATGCGGAGATTCATACCGAAGTCATCGACAATACCGCCGTGTTTGATGTGATCGGCGAGGATGTGAAATGCCTCTCGCCTGGCATCGACCCGTCAGTCGTGAATGCTCTGGCATGGATCCTCAAGCGCGCGCGCTTTACGATCGGTTCCGGGTATCGCTTTGATGTGGATGTCAACAGCTATCGCCTGGAACGCATTCACAAGCTCGAAGGCGTGGCTTCGGAGATGCATGACAAGCTCAATGGCGGCATCGACAAGATCACGTGCTTTGGCATGGATAATGTGGATCGTCGCGCGCTCCATCTGCTTCTCAATGCCGATCCCACGGTCAAGACCGAATCGAATGGCTATGGCGCGTTCCGCCATCTTGAGGTCAGCAAGAATTGATCATGGCCAAAAAATCTGAACGATATCAGAACGAAAAGGTCACATTTTCTAATCCGTTTGCGGCGCTGGTCGGCGCAGGTGCCTCCGCTTCTGAAGCGTCTGTGCCGTGCGAGTTGCCTGAAAAAACAGCGCCTGCGCCGGATGTCCGTCTGCCCAAAGTCAGGTCTGCGCGTATCGAGCGCGCCCATAGGGGCGGCAAGACGGTCACTGTCGTCACGTTTCATGGCACGCCTTCTGACGACGAAAAAAACGCCTGGCTCAAGGCGTTTAAAAAAGAACTCGGTGTCGGCGGATCGATCGAGGACGGTGTCGTCTGTCTGCAGGGCGATCAGCGCGAACGCCTTAAAAACTGAGCCTTTGGGCTTATATCTGGAACCGTGAGGTGATGCATGCTCGATTTTCGCAAGGTGAAATTTGTGACCAGCGCGACTGCGCCAAAACATTATCCGACGACGCTGTTTCCCGAAGTGGCCGTTGTCGGGCGCTCAAATGTCGGCAAATCCTCACTGCTCAACATGCTCTGTGAACAGAAGAATCTGGCCCGTGTCAGCAAGACGCCGGGGCGGACGCAGCTCATCAATTTCTTTTCTGTCGAGGATCGCGCGTATCTCGTCGATCTGCCGGGATATGGCTATGCCGATGTTCCCGATGCCGTGCAGCGTCAGTGGGATACGATGATGCATGATTACCTCTCCAAGCGCGAACAGCTTCTGGGGCTTCTTCTGCTTCTCGATATCCGTCGGACGCCATCCGAGCACGATATGATGATGTTCAACTGGTGCATGGAGCGCGAGCTGCCCGTCTTGGCCGTGCTCACAAAAGCCGACAAGGTGGGCCGTAATGAGGCGTTCAACCAGACCCACAAGCTTGCCAAGATGCTCAATACTTCGCCAAAGCAGTTCATCACGACTTCGACGCTCAAGCGGACGGGGATTGATCTGCTTCGCGATAACCTGAACGCGCTCTTTGAGGATTATTTCGATATCAAGCGCGAGATCGATATTGTGACCGGCGCGAACGCGCCGGCGTGAGCATTTTCTGGGGGATTGCGCGGGCGGCTGCCGGATCTCTGTCTGAGCCTGCACTCCGGCGTGATCTGGTATTTTCGGTTTGCGCGGCGGGTGTGAGCCGCGTATCGGCGAAGCCGATAGCGGCGATCCGGGCGTGTATCGGCGAAGCCGATAGCGCCCGCCCCTGAATTCAAGCCATATTTGAGCTGATTCAGATGCCGTGTTAAAAAATTATAAATAAAAGCGTTGACATGAGGCGATATCGACGGTATAAGCGCCGTCAGTTGCTGGCGAGTTGGCCGAGAGGCTAGGCAGAGGACTGCAAATCCTTCTACAGCGGTTCGAATCCGTTACTCGCCTTCGACCCCTGGCGAGTTGGCCGAGAGGCTAGGCAGAGGACTGCAAATCCTTCTACAGCGGTTCGAATCCGTTACTCGCCTTAAAGGCCCTTTGGGCCTTTTTTTTTTGCCCGCGTGCTGGCAAAATTTCGCGACTCCGAGTGAGTTTTTAGTGTCGAGGGCTTGAAAGGCCGAGGCGTAAGCGATTGTGCGCATGGAGAGATTTCGTTTGACGCGACGATAAAATATTTTTATTTTGTTGCGGCTTGAAGAGAGAGCTTTCGCTTACCGTCTTGGAGTGGATCATGGATAAGTTAAAGATCGCGATGTTGTGTGTGTTGGTTGCCGCCGTCGGGGTTTTTTGTTTGGCTACTTTTGGGTCCGTCTCTGAATCGCTCAAAGCCGTTCTCAACATTCTGCTGGGCTTATTGCTTTTAGGTTTTGTGGTTCTGAGCATCGTAAGAGGAAAACTCGCCACTGACCGTAATGAACAGGCGCGATAGAGTCGAATGCGTAAGACGGAACAAGCATCCCATCCGGCTTTGCATATCGCGATGAACCGCGAAGGCGGCCTGTTTATTTTTTTTCTTGTCGCGGTCGGGGGGGCATCGGTTTATTCGGGCAAGAATGGCCTGATGTTGCTGTTTTGCTGTCTTTTTGCGGCATTTTTGATCTTTTCGCTTGTCGCGCGTCGCAACCTTTCGATACCGCTTGTGATCGAGCGCCGTTTTGTCGAGGAGATTTTTGCGCAGAAAGATGTGCGCATGGATGTGCTTGTCAGGAATGCGGGGCAGTTTCCGGTCTATGGTCTGCACGTGTATGAGCGTTTTGAAGACGGCAGGATGATCGGCCCTATGTATGTGCGCCAGATCGCGCCCGGCGAAACGGCCATCGCGCGTTATATGTGCCGCTTTCCGACGCGCGGGAATGCCAGATTCTGCGGCTTTCAGGTGCGTTCGCGGTTTCCGCTGCCGTTCTTTGAACTGCGTTGCGACGTGTCGTGTCTCGATACCGCGTTTGTGTATCCGCATCCTGAGAATTATCAAGAGCCGCTCGGTTTTACCTCGATCGATTCCGACTTGGAACCCGAGGCGCATCAGCGCGTGGATGAGACGATCCGCGAGCTCGTGCATGGCAGAAGGGCCGGGCGGATCCTTTGGAAACTCTCGGCAAAACGGCAGATCTGGCTCGAAGCTGTGCCGAAAAAAAAGCGCATGTCCATGCATCGCCCCGTGATCACGATCATTCCCAAAAGCGTACTGGGGGCGGAAAAATTTGAGCGGCAGATATCCCAGATCACCTGGCTTGTTCTGGAACAGCTGGCACGCGAGCAGGCTGGGGAGATCGTGGTCGACGACAGGCATTATGCCTACGGGCAGACGGCGGCTCAGCGTCAGGAACTCCTTAAAATGCTTGCAACCGTCTGATATTTTGAATATGTGCGCAGATGCTTTGTATTGTTGTTCCGAAGCGTGAGGTGTCAGGATGGATTTTTGCCGTGAATTTGAAAAAGCCCCCAAAAATTTGATGAAAGCAAAGCCGAATGAGCTGCTGTTTGCCGAGGATTATCCCGAAGGCCGGATGCAGGTCGTGTGTGCGGCGATGAATGGGGAGCGCAAGAAGCTCGATGAGATGCTTGCTGGGATTCTGGCAGAGCCCGAAGGTGAGAAACATCTCGTCCGCGCGCTTAACAACCTGAAGTCGATCGGGCACAACGGGGCGCTGATTTTTGCGCAGGCGATTTTCGAGGTGCTTGAAAAGACATGGGATCAGCCGACGATGCTGCTCAAGTTTTTGCAGATACTCGACTGCGTTTCGTATGAGCTTCGCACGGGGCTCGGCTGGATCGGCGTGAAGGCGGCTGAGATTCTGGATGGCGGCAGGCTTTCTGGCGAGCATCGCATGAAGCTGTGGATTCATTGGTGCGCGGCTGTGCTCCGTTCGAGTTTCGAGGCAGGTCCGCTGATCGAAACGCTCGGTCCCAGACGGCCGAACGGGCTGAGCCGCCCGCAGGTCAACGCGCTTCGCGATGCGCTCGCGGATGAGCATACGCCGTGGGATGTGCGCGGTGCATCCCTTTATCTGTTGCTCGGCAATCAGCTTCTGTCGATCGACAAGGCTCAGGCTTTTGTCGAGTCGGCCTATGCGAGTTTCCCGCTTGAATCGCTTGAGGGGGTGGAGATCCTGGCACTCGCCGTGGAGCAGGACGCGTCCGCGCTTGCGGAGTTCGCGGTGATCCAGGCGAAGCTCGCACAGATACGGCAGGAAAATCTTTTCCTCAGGGATATGCCAGCTGAGCGCTTTGACGAGTCATCGAGGCGCGTGTTTGCCGCACAGGGGGCGCTTGCGCATGCGCCGCTTGAGATCGCGCTTTCGCTGCAGGCAGCCGAAAAGAACGACCGCATGGTGATGTCGGCTTATATCGATGATGTGCGCAAGGGCGACTGGATCTATCTGGCGAAGAAATACAACCTGATACGGCCGCTGTGCGCTGTATTCTTTGAAAACTTCGAGGCCGAAAATCCTGTGATCCGAAATTTCAGCTTGGATATCGTCAATGCGCTGGTCGAGCTTGCCAATGCCGATGCGCTTCTTGCGGAACGCTGGGGGGATGCGGTTCAGAACCTGGATATCGACGCGCTTCGCGCCGATGCTCGGCAATGGGCTGATTTTTGCCGATAAGCGTGTACGTCACGGAGCGATGACGGCATCCGTGGCAGGGCTGCTGTTCTGCCATGGATCGCGGACGCTCGCTCTCGCAAGCGTTGAGCCCCCTTTCTGTGAACGGTGAGGGGGAAGGGGATTATTTTTATCGCCATAACATGAGATGCGCCTGCCCTCTACGGGAGGCTTTGGGGCGCAATATAAATATCCATGCCGGATCATTACAGCTAAATATCGTTCCTGCAATCGGTTATATAGTTATATCCGTATATTATTGCAGGAAGGCTTTAGAGAGTGGGCATGTAGGGCTGTTATGCGATGATAGGTTTGTTGCAGAAAGGGGTTATGAATCTCACAAAAAGTCATGCCCTGTTTGCTTTGGCAAGCATTCGGGATGGCAGAATAGAGCCGGAACCGTGAATTACGGCGTGCTGGCGCGTCCTTAAATGCAGGCGTGTTCTGTATATGGGCGATTTATAGATTGTAATTCTCGGCGGACTCGATTTGTCCGATGAGAACGTGCCGCGTGTATATTGGCGCGGGTTACCCACTATTGTGGATGGAGACGGGATGGATAACGGATCGACAGGTAAAGAACAGAATCGCTGGGAAACGGCGCAGACGGGAACTGAGAGAGGGCTTGATTGGGATGGAAATTATGCATCTGCGGGTGGGTTTCTCCCGTATTCGCCGGAAGCGGATGCCTCCGTGAAGAAGATTGCGTCTGAGAGCGTGCTGGCAGAGGTGCTTGGGCATGCGTCTGTGGATGCAGGGATGCAGAATCATCATTTGGGGGGGATTGGCTGTGAGATGCCGGAGGTGCCGAAAGCGTTGCGCTTTAAGGCGCGATGGCTAAAAAAAGAGATCGAGCCTGTACTAAAATGTTATCACAGATGGTCTTATCTTGTATTTTTCGGTCTTATATGGACTCCGGCTACCGTGTTGATTTTCGGTCCTCATTATTTGGGGCTTATTAAAGCGGTCATGGCTTCTGGTATATTTAGCCGTGGGGATCTATCGGATGATGCGATGCTGTTATTGATGGCGACTGCTTTTATGGGATGTGGGATCATAGTTCTCCTTATAGGGTTATATCAGATTTTTGTATCGACCTGGATCACGTTCAAGCGTGATCGTCTGGAGATAGAGCGAGGTATTTTTCGTTGGCGGAAAACGCTGAAATATCCGCTTGAGGATGTCTTTTTCAATGCAGAGTCGACATCAAGGTCAAATAATAGAACAATATATCGCATTATTATACAGAATAAGCGGTATAAGAAAAAGGTGACGATTATACGTGGTTTGGACATTGAGCAAGCGACAATAATGTGTGATTATCTGAATGGAATGATACGGTGATATCATAAAGCGTTTGGATAGATTACGGCGATGCGTCATGATTTGGTGGCTTGGTTTGCTACAATTCAGCCCATAGACTTTTCTGAAGTATAGTGGGCATTTCTGGGCAGGCATAGACAGTAGATGGCAGGTAGTCGTTAGCGGCACAAAGGCTTTGTGCCTAAGGAAATCGCCGGGATGACAACACATGGGCGCAACAGGCAGCGCTTTCGGAATATAGCCATAAAAAAAGGCTCTGTTCTGCGACTGTGGATATGGATTTGATGTTTTCCTAAGGTTATGAGGTTCCAGGAGGCTTATTTCGTCTACGCGGCGGGCGGCAGGGGGCGTTCGATTGTGACGCCCCCTGCTCCCCCACGCTTTTCTGCATGACTAGGATTCCCGAACGTCTCACCGTCCGTGGTTCGACGTTCGGCAGCCGACATCGTGTCGGCTGTACTAAAGATGATTTGTATTTACTATGAAATATGCCGATGCTTACGAGGACGATATCCACGCCTGTAGAACAGAGCCATAACTTTTGCATCTTTGGCGTGGGGATAATCTGATATGGCAAAATGGCGGTGCCTGTGGTAAACTGAGGGGTGATTTTGGGGTCGGTGCCGACAGGCATTGATCAAGTACTTTACCCCGCAGGAATGCGGCGTTTTCTGGAGGTCGGGTCAATGAAACCGAGGAAGAGGTGGTTATTGCTAGCCGCTTCGTCATTGCTCACGATGCTGAGTGTGAGCGGTTGCGAATGGCGAAGTGAACTGTATGATAAATATGTGAGTGGCAGTGAAGTGGTGGTCGCTTGCCCGCCTCAGCTTTTTGTGACGGCGGATGGCACGTACAGACAGTTTACGGGGTTGTATGATGCCCATAAGCAGAGCGCGGCTGAAGGCGGTTTCTATTACGTGCATCCGGATTATATAGATATTACTTTTGAAGATCAGCCCGAATATCTTGCATCGGCATTGCAGGCCGAAGCCATGAAAAATAAATGGGAAGATTTTGTAAGGGCTGTAGAAGCAAATTCAAAGGCTAAGAAATATACAACAGAATCGGCGGCTCTTGGATTTAGTTTTGATCTGCATCATATTTCGGTTTCTGACGGTGTCAATTGCGAACCGGGTAAAGTGTGTGATGTCGGGGATTATAGCGATGCATTTATCGGCAATTTATGTCCAAATGAATTCAATACATGTGACTTGGAACGTGTAGATAACGAATATAGATATTATTGCAAACAGCTCGATTGTCCGGCTGGGCAGCATGTCAATATCAACGCGTCCACGGGCAAAAAGATATGTGAACCGGATGATGTGGATAACTGTGGCGCACACGGATATGCATGTGCGCAAAAAGTGCCTGGCTGGATCAAAGGGGCATGCATGAATGCTGAATGTCATGCCGAGGCGTGTGATAGCGCTGCTGGATACGAGCTCAAGGACGGCAAATGCCTTGCGGCCTGTATCGGCACGCAGGTGAAATGCGGCGGCTTGTGCCGTGATCCCCAGACGGATAATGATTACTGTGGGGCGACTGGTACCATCAATTCGTGTGCATCTGAGGGTAAGAAGTGTTCGCAAGGACAGGTTTGTGTGGGTGGTACATGCAAGCAGAATACTTGCGCAAAAGAACATCCTGATACGCCTGATCTCTGTGAAATCACATACGAGGACGGTCATAAGGAAAATGAATGCCGCAAGGTGTTTGGGGATGATCCCGATCATTGCGGCGCGTGCAATTATGTATGTGCGAACAACCCGACGGCGACCGCGACATCTTCGGAATGTTTGGATGGCATCTGCCAGTATGAGTGCAAGCCAGGCTATACGCAGTGCAGCGACAGTGTGACTGCTGATGGCATTATTTGTATTAAAAACGAAGATTTCCAGAGTGATGGCAATAACTGCGGCGGGTGCGGTATCGTCTGCGGCGCGGAAGAGGCCTGTGCGCTTGGCAAATGCGTTCAGAACAGCTGTTCAGGCAGCAATCCAGATCTGTGCGTGGTCGATGGTAAGAATGTTTGCAAGAACATCAAAAGCAATGATGCGGCACATTGTGGTGCATGTAATTATGCGTGTGCAAATAATCCTGCGACAAATGCAACCTCCAACGCTTGTAAGGCCGGTGATTGCCAATATACATGCGACAATGGCTACACGAATTGTGGCGGCGTGACGGCATCCAGCATCAAGTGCATCAAGACAACAGATCTTCAAACGGATGGTCAGAATTGTGGTGGGTGCGGCATCGTCTGTGGTGCAGAAGAAGCCTGTGCGAACGGTAAATGCGTACAGAACAGCTGTTCAGGCAACAATCCGGATCTCTGCGTTGTCGGCGGTCAGAATGTCTGCAAGAACACGCATCGTTCGGATACTTCGCATTGTGGCGCATGTAACTATGCGTGTGCGAATAATCCGGCACCGAACGCGACTTCTAACACCTGTCTGAACGGTGTATGCCAATATACTTGTGATAGCGGTTATACGAACTGCGGCGGCGTGACGGCAGCCAGCATTAACTGCATCAAGACGACGGATCTTCAGACAGACGGTATGAACTGCGGTGGGTGCGGCATCGTCTGTGGGGCAGAGAAGGCTTGTGTGGATGGCAAATGCGTTCAGAACAGCTGTTCGGGCAGCAATCCGGATTTGTGTGTCGTCGACGGTCAGAATGTTTGCAAAAACACGCATAGTACGGATGCGGCACATTGCGGTGCATGTAATTATGCATGCTCGAACAACCCGGCGACGAACGCCACGTCAAATACCTGCAAATCAGGTGTCTGTCAGTACACTTGCGATAGCGGTTATACGAACTGCGGCGGCGTGACGGCTGCCAGTATCAACTGCATCAAGACGACTGACCTCCAGACAGACGGCCAGAATTGTGGTGCTTGTGGTATCGTGTGTGGCGCTGGCAAAGCCTGTGTGGGCGGCAAATGCGTTCAGAATAGCTGTTCAGGCTCGACCCCGGATCTCTGCGTCGTCGGCGGTCAGAATGTCTGCAAGAACACGCATAGCACGGATGCGGAGCATTGTGGTGCATGTAACTATGCGTGTTCGAACAACCCGGCGACGAATGCCACTTCAAATACTTGTAAAGCAGGTGTTTGCCAGTACACATGTGACACCGGCTATACGAACTGTGGCGGCGTGACGGCAGCCAGTATCAACTGTATCAAGACGACTGACCTTCAGACAGACGGTCAGAATTGCGGCGGATGCGGCATCGTCTGTGGATCGGGCAAAGCCTGTGTAGGCGGCAAATGCGTTCAGAACAGCTGTTCCGGCTCGACCCCTGATCTCTGCGTCGTCGGC
>JAFZFY010000035.1 GCA_017555665.1 Pseudomonadota bacterium
ACAAAGGTTTCTGCATTTGACTCTACCGGAGGCTCCGGGTAGTCGGGGGAAGAAGATTCTTCATCTTCCCCCGAGTCGCCACAACTTATTAGCAAAATTGCCGCAAGTAAGATTGATATGATTGTAAGAAGTAGTTTTGTTATTCTCATCATTTTTCCTCCTTATTCCTCAATTCAAATAGAGCTTGAACACGTACGCATACTCACCATAATGCATATATGACCCCATCGATTTTATCAAGCAGAAACGCGCCAGCCATCACATAAATAGTACAGTTCAGCCGCCCACAGCCTGTCCCGCAATGCCCACTATACTTCAGAAAACACTTATGGGCTGAATAGCAACCATAAATACTTTTTGAACACCGCTAATCTTTATGTCATAATAATTCGCCTTGCGTTTTTTCTTTTTCACCAGGGGTGTCCATCAATGGCTATCTTGCTTATCATCATCGTGTTTGTCGTTGTTTTAGCCACTCACATCAAGATCGTGCCGAAGTCGTACCGGTATGTGATCGAAAAGCGAGGAAATTACAAGACCACTTGGGATCCCGGTTTCCACTTCAGAATGCCGTTCGAAACCATCAGGAAGAGCGTCCCCATGCACGAGATGAGCATTACCCTGCAGCCCAGCCAGGTCATCACCAAAGACAATATCGTGATCACCGCAGATGCGTTCATGTTCTATAGCATCTACGATCCGCGCCTGTACGCCTACGGTATCGGCGACATCTCCGCAACCCTGAACGCGCTCAGCACTGCGTTGCTCCGCGACAAGATCGGCCAAATGGAGCGCGAGCAGTGCCTGCGCGACCGTAACACCATCAGCAAAGAGATGACCAAAGCGCTCGACCAAGCGGTCGACAAGTGGGGCATCAAGGTGAACAAATTTGAAATCAAGACTCTGATGCCGACGGGCGACATCCATGAAGCAGTAGAACGCCAGCTGAAGGCCGACCGCAAATAACGCAAACAGCGCATCCGCGCAAAAACGAAATCGCGCCGCGTATCGGCCCGATAGCGGCGCGCGGGCAGGCGTATCGCCGCAAGGCGACAGCCTGCCCATCAAACATTCAAACAAATCATTATTCGGCAATCGTGATGCGGGCACGCCCGTAACCGTTCTGGACACCGGCCGTAGAAACGCCACCCTGAACGCCGCCGATATAGCCTGAACCGCCGCACCCGGCCGCAGTGCCGGTGCCTCGGCTCAGATAACTGCCGCCGCCCCAATAGCCGCCGCCCCCTGCCGGGCATGCCGTGCAATTCGATCCCTGCCCGAATGCGCCGTTTCCGCTTTGCTCCGCCTGCGTGCCGGCACACGCGCCACCGCCGGACATGCCGCCGCCGACATAGCCTTGTCCCCAGAATGTCTGCCCAAACTGACAGTTTGCACTTGAGCCGCCGCCGCCACCCGCAACGATCACGACCGCCGAACGATTGCTTTTCAAGGAGGACAGCACCCCATCCGCCGTCGCGATATGCGTCGCACCGCCCCCGGATCCCGCACGCTGATACAGCGCGTTCGCATTTCTCAGAACCGTTCCGCCCCCGTTATATCCGCCGGATGACGGGTTCATGGTATAATCCCACCCGATGCCTCTGCCGCCGACCTGCACATAAAATGTCTTTTCTGTATCTACGACGATATTGCCCGATGAATACCCGCCTTTGCCTCCGTAATAATAACTATTCGTGGTGTAGCACATGGTATCGCCGCCCTTTCCGCCCCAGACCTCGAATTTATATTTTCCAGGCTTCAAGGTGATATTCTGACTCCCTCCGGTATATGAAAACTCCTGAGCATTGAACTGATAGATCGTCAGTTCCAGCGGTTTCTTGGGTTTTACATGATGATAGGGGCCGGAATCGGAGGTCACGGCAGATATATATTCTATAGATTTTGCTGATTTTGCCGCACTGGGCGTGGGCACCGTGATCTTGACCGTCTGAGGCCTGTTCCAGTCATCCGATGTAAATGTCAGCGTTTTAGGCTCAATGGCCGCAGTCTTGTCATTCGAAGTAGTAAGCGTGACTGTCAGCGGTCCGGCCGGATCCTGACTCAGCGCAACATCCATGGCAGTCGCGTAATCGCCCGGCCTGAGCGTCGTCTTGGCACTCGAAAGAGATACATTTGCACCGCTCGTATCCAGGATCACATATTCCGGCGAAACCGCCGTGAGCTGATTGAACGCCGCCTCATCCGAATAACTCGTCATGCTGATGCGGACATATTCATTTTCCTCAACATCCGCGCCGACTTTCAGGCTCACTTTTTTATGTATATCCCAATTGCTTGAATCAAACGAAAGCATCGGCGTTCCGATCACGCTGAGCGCGGACGAGTTTGAAGATACAAGTCTGATGATCACGTCTTCTTCAGGCTTGGCATTGAGCCAGACATCATAATCGATGCTTTCATCGCTGCCTTCGCGATACGAACCGCCGCTTCCCGACAGATTGATGCCGGCCGTATTGATATCCACCGTCGTCACTTCGATCGCGTCTTCTGCCTGATAATGATCCCCAATCACCTGCATGGCAATTTGTGATTTGATATTGCCGTCCACGATATTATCGATTTTTCCATGAACCGTCAGCACTTGAGGCTCATTCCAGTTCTCTGCACTGAATATCATATGATCTGGCGATATTTTTAGTTCAGTCGTGTCTGTCGCTTTGAATGTCGCAACGACTTCGCTTTGAGGATTGCTCGCAAGCGATATTTTATAGGAAATCGGCGATTTATTCTCATTTATCTCGCTATCCTCGTCCACCTGGCTCGAATCAGATTCTTTCATAAATCCCGCAAAATCCGTGTTTGTATTGATGCATTTGATCCAAATAGCATCAAGTTTATGATATGCCTCATCATCTGAATTAAATCTCAGTCTGATATAATATGTTTGATCAGAATCTATAATCTTATCTTCTTTGCCTTTTATAGTCAGCAGCACCCCCTCTTTGGCGCTTGCTTTGGCGATGAGCAGTTCTGACGCGCTCAAATCGCCTTCGGTCTGCGCTTCCACATCCGTCGTGGCGTTCAAATCATCCCATATCGTCGCCAGTACCTCCACATCGTGTGTCGGCGCAATCCCAAGTCGTATTTTCAGCATGGCACTGCCGCCACTTTCATCCGTGCGTATGACCAATCTATCATTTTCATCATATTCGCGATCCACTTCGATCTCCTTCATACAGATCTCGCAATGCTCATCATTTTCAGGATCGCAATCGGGGACTTCATTATCATCGCACGCAACCTTCTGTATCACGCTGATCAGGGCTTCTGCCTTGTCATTATCGAGATTGACAGCCTTGATCGGCGCGGCCTGAAGCTCGTGATAATGCGGATCCTCCGAGACAGCTTTTTCAAAAACGATCTCATAATTATGCGGCGTTTCATTGATGATATCACCATCCTCCATGCCGGTCACAGTCACCGTCTGAGGCACATTCCAATTTTCCGCAGCAAATGTGAGCTGCAGCCTGTTATCCACAGCATTTTCGATCGTGCCATACATGATATTGCTGGATGAAAGCCCGATCTTCACATCTGCCGAAGGCTTTGAACTCAGCACGA
>JAFZFY010000375.1 GCA_017555665.1 Pseudomonadota bacterium
GGGGGGCTTGCCCCCCCACACAAAAGAGAAAGAATACAAGACAAAAAAAAGAGAGCCCGAAGGCTCTCCGTGTTGCGTGCGATGCTAAATCATCACTTGAGCGGTACGCCGCCGTTCCAGCCCCATGCACGGAACTTGCACCAGCCGGACGAATTCAGGCTCGAAAGCGACTGTTTTTTGACCTTCCCTGCTACATGAACAACCTGACCGCCGCCGACATACAGGCCGACATGGCCATATTTTCTGCCGTTCTTCGTGTAGGAATAGAAATAAACCGCCGCGCCCGCAGGAATATTGGACGAGCTCGTGCTGACCGCCCAAGCTCTGCATGCCTCGGCAGCAGACCCCTTCGAATAGCGCTTACCGATCGCAGCCGCCGTCGCATCCGACACAAACCCCTGGCAATACGTCATGCCTGTCTTCGCATTCTTCCAGCGCGTGCTGCCGATATGGCTGTTTGCAAAGTTGACAGCCTTCTGTGCCTTGGCCGAAATGCTTCCAGATCCGCTGCCGCCACCGCTGTTGCCGCCACCGCTGTTGCCGCCGCCGCCGGATGTCTTCTTGGACGAAACGTATTTCCCTGAGATCCAGCCCGTGCCTGATCCGTAGTGAATCTTGTGCCAGCCATTGGATGCCGTGCTGATCACCGACACCGCCTTGCCTTTGTGTAACGAGCCGAGCACCTTGTATCCTGTGCCAGCCCCCGAACGCACGTTAAGCGTATCGACCGTGACATACACCGTCTTGCCGCCCGATGCTGACGCCTGGCTCGATGAACCGCCGCCTGTCGATGCTTTCGTCACAGACGTGTACTGCTTCGACACATAGCCTTTCTTGCCGTTATACGAGATCTGCAGCCAGCCATCCTGATCATTGTGATAACTGATCTTGCTTCCGTTCGCCAGCCAGCCGATCTTCGCATACTTTGTCCCGGCGCCCTTGCGGACATTCAGACCAATACTCGCTTTGACTGTCGCTTGTCCTGATGCCATGATACCCTCCTTTTTGTTTTATCACCACTCACACTCGTAAGGGCGATTATTACAAAAAATCAAAATAATAGCAAAGCATTGATATCATTTTTCTTGACAGGGTATCACGGCTCATCCGGTATCAGAAGTTCAGCATTCTGGCTCAGACATACCGCCCTTGCGCCCCAGCTGCCCACAGGCCGCAAGCTCGTCATCGCCACGCGCAAGACGGATAGATGTCGACAGCCCTTTCGCCAAAAGCCTTTCCTGAAACGCGATCATATCCGATTCATCAGGCGATTCAAAACGACACCCGGCAAAGGCATTAAATCCGATCAAATTCACCTTCGACGGTATGCCATGAAGCCGTTTGACGAGAAGATTCGCGTCATGCGCGCTGTGATTGAGCCCCTTGATGATGATGTACTCGAACGTAATGCGCTGGCGCTGATCGAGCGGAAAGCGCTTGAGCGTCTCAAACAGTTCATCCAGCGACCAGATGCGGTTGGCTGGCATGATCTGGGAGCGCAGCTCGTCACTGGCGGCGTGCAGGCTGATCGCGAGATTGATGCCGAGCCCTTCCTGAGCCAACGCGCGAAGGCCTGGAACATGCCCCACCGTCGACAGCGTGATCTTCCGACGAGAGTAATCGAACGCTTCCGGTGCAAGCAATACCTTGAGCGCACGGACGACATTGTCGTAATTGTCCAGCGGCTCCCCCATCCCCATGAACACGAGGTTCGTGATACGGCGAGAATCGCGGTCTGCCACTTTTTGCGCCACCATCACCTGCTGGATAATCTCATCCGCCGTCAGGCTTCGGAAAAAGCCTAACGTGGCAGTGCGACAGAACGCACAGTTGAACTTGCAGCCGACCTGCGACGACACGCACAGCGTCAGGCGATCCTCCGTCGGTATCAGAACGGCCTCGACCACACTGTTGTCCGAAAGCTTGAAAGCGATCTTGTTTGTGCCATCGCGCGCCACATGTTCTTCCGGAACAGGGAGCGGCTCCAGCGAAAATCGCTCTGCCAGCTTGCCCCGGAGCACTTTGGAAATATTCGTCATGCCATCCCAGGATTCGACGCGCTCGGCAAACACCCACCGCATGATCTGAGACATGCGGTACTTTTTCTCTCCCATTTCTTCGAGTACGGATTCGAGTTCGGCAGGCAGACAGGTGCGTATGGAGGGATGCATGACGATCTCCTTTATCAATCGATCAGATCACAGCCAGGGAAGAAGAATGCCACTTCAACGGCAGCCGTCTCGGGCGCATCGCTGCCGTGAACGGCATTGAACGACATCGATGTCGCATACTTTTTGCGGAGCGTGCCTTCTGCGGCTTTCTCCGGATTCGTCGCACCCATCAGTGTCCGATACCCCGTGATCGCATCCTCGCCTTCCAGACACATCACGACCACTGGCCCGGATGTCATGAAATCAACCAGGTCATTGTAAAAAGGCTTGCCGGCATGAACGGCATAAAATGCCGCCGCCTGGGCATGCGTGAGCTGAAGTTTACGCATCGCAACGATCTTGAAATGAGATTCGATCTCCGCAATGATTTTGCCAGCATTTCCTGCACGAACGGCATCTGGTTTCACAATACTCAATGTGCGCTGTTTCATGTTTTTTTCCTTTATCAGGTTCATTTGATGTAAAAGCCGGTCTGAATGGCCGACGCGCCCTTCTATTGTATTTTGTGGGTTTGTCAACATGCTTGATGCAGATAAAATTTCACACCTCACGCCAGATGTCGTCTGGCAGCTCTCCGAAACCGAATGGCGTGACTGCGCGTGGCGCACATCCGTCATCGGAATCCTGTCTGGCAAGACACTGATATTAAAGATCACGAACGGGAAATGGTTTGTCGCGTGCTCCGAAACCACCGATGTCGCATTACTTCAAATGCCCTGGGAGATTATCAAGCGCATTCGACAGCTGGCTCAGATCAGGCCGCTTCCTGAAATCATATCGGTCTGCGCCATTCCACCGATGCGGTTCGGCACTCCCATGTCGATGCTCAGCTGCATCCCATACAGGGATATGCCTGAACCTCTCTGGATCGAGCTCGCATGGCGGCTTTCTGTCGATCACGAGACCGCGCAATCGACGAAGCTCCTCAGCACCAGCGGCGGCGTTTATCAGGTCAGATGCAACTCCGCGCATGCCTGGGACGCGCTGAAACATCCGGAGCTCACGCTCTGCATGCTCGCCTGGTTTTCCTCGCTGCGAAAGCTCCCGGATGCACACAAAATCGTCTGTCTGCTCGGTGACATCTGAGCTCGCGCTTATGCAAATCAAGCCCGTCTCGCCTCTCCCCAGACTTTGCATCCCCCCTTCCGCATGATTGGTCACTTTACAGGCAATAAAACACACAACCCTCATGCGGGTTGTGATAAGATATTTCCCCAAGCCACGAATGTGGCTGCGACTTGAGGACTGTCTCAACCAGCGCGACGCGGCCCGTTCGCATTCATGCCCTGGACTGGACTGGAAATGACGCATCATCGGCAAGCGCGTCTCCCCATGCAGTCACGGTCGCAATCACAGAGCATACGAGATGCTCTGTCTTCTTGGTTTTCAATTTCGGGATACGCCTCCCCACGAGCAGTCACATGCCACTCGAAACAGACACGCCTCTTCAGCACAAGACACTGCCGGAATTTCATGGGCAGCTCTGCCTGTCGGAACCCCAGAAATTCGGCGGCGCGGCCGATTGGTATGGCATCTTCCCCTCATCACGGCAGAGGATGTGGCGCTTTCTCTCAGGATTTTCAACGAAATTCCTGCTCGCTGCCGCGTTCCTCGCGGTCCTGTTCGTGCCCGATTTCGTGCTCGACTACGCACACAGAGGCGAGAATTTTGTCAAGTTTTTCTGGCTCATCGTCGCAGCCTGTCTGGGCATTATCCTCATCGCATCCGTAGTCCTCACGTTCTTACACGAAATGCGACTTTACGTCAGCCTCGGCTCCGGCAAGATTATCCTTGGGCGCGCCTTGAACGACACCTATGCGCGCGACACGCTCGCGATCTCCGAGATCAAAGAACTTCAGATTGAACCGCCATCCGCCGTATTCAAGCGTTCAAGGCTGATTGCCATCTGTGGCGACAGCGGCTATCTGCTCGCCGAGACTTACGGAAGCCACGACGATCTCATCGAACTCAGAGACTGGCTGAACGAAGCCCATTCTAATACTTGATATGGCAGGAAAGTTCAGAAAAACAATCGACAAGCTTTCTGTCGTCATCAAAAAAGTTGACCAGGCAAAAGCGAACGCTGCTGATGAATCACAAACCGAGGCAGCCCCGAAGAATGCCGCTTCAGAGGCAAGCGACAAGACGCAGTCGCCAAATCTCAGCGATCCGTCCTCCTATGAGCTCCTGCTTGACGACCGCGAGCCCAAAACTCAAAAGGAAGAGGAACGTCTTAACAAGGAAAAAACGCTCCTCAGCATGGAGCTGCGCCATCAGAAAGGCATATCTCTGACCGATGATTATATTCATGTGCCAGGCCGTGTCCCCTTGATGCCCGTGACGCTCCTCGAAGTGTTCTGTACAGTTGTCGGGTTTTCTACCGGACTGATCCATTTCTCGGTCCTGTCGCCCAATTATCTGTTCGCCCTGATCGTGATCAGCCTGCTTCTGCTCTCCCAGATCGTGATCTACCACTCGGCATATCGTACCATGCGGCTCACGATCACGATTATTCAAACGATCGGAACGATCGTGCTCATGGCGCTTGTAGGCTGGGCATTCTACGACCTGATCGCCTACAACCCGAAACATCAACATCACCTGTTGCTGGGCGTTTCTCTGGTGTTTTTTGAGCTAGTGCCCGCCCTGATGTTCCTGCATCTCGTTTTTTTCGGGCGTAGCTATCGGAAGCTCAAGATTGCTGTAAAACCAGCCCCCGACACGTCTGATGAGCCCAAACCCGCCAAACAGCGCGTCAGTTTTCTCCCGCAACGCAGCCGTAACGCGCTCAAGCCTGTTGTCAAAGATGACGCTCAGAACAAGGCGAATACCCAGCCTGCGGATGCCTCAAACATCAGACAACAAAACTCAGATTCTTCCGATGCCGGCTAGTCTGTCAGCGCTTTGCTGATTCGCCGTACATCCAGTCCCCCCATCTCCCAGTGAGGATTATGATGAAACGCCCCTCGATTGCCATCCTTGCGCTCTGCCTCTGTATTTGCGGATGCACCGATACTGAACAGCCAACAAACGCTCAGCCAGGAACGCCATGCACGGCTAGCGTCTGCAAGGACAACGCGGTTCTGCAAAAATGCATCAATGGTATTACTGTCGAAGAAAACTGCATAGCCAGCGGGAAAATCTGCGTCAACGGTGCGTGTGTCATCAGTTCACAGCCGACAGACCCGACACAGCCGACACAGCCGACACAGCCGACACAGCCGACAGACCCGACACAGCCGACAGACCCGACACAGCCGACAGACCCGACACAGCCGACACAGCCGGAATGTACTGCCCATCAATGTGATGCCGAATTTTCCACGACATACACAGCATGCGACAACGGAAAACTCACCGATACACGATCCTGTCCAGATGGTACGGTTTGCGTCTATGGCGGATGTGTGACTGCATTCAGCGAATCCGATGCCTGCGAGGACGCGCTTGGTTACGGCTACTGCACCGAAGATAAAATGCATGCCGTCGTCTGCGGCACAAAGGGCAAAAAGACGATATGGACATGCAAGGACACCTGTCATGTCGATGCCGACGGCATTGTCAATTGCCCCAAAAAACCGAGAGAAGACGACACGACCTCGCATGAATGCGAAAACGACTACAAGGCAACCTGCATCAACAACAACGCTCAAGTTCAGCTCTGCCAGAATCACAAGATCGTGACCTGGGATTGCTACGGCAACACATGCGCCGTGGACAGCAACAACGCGATCTACTGTCCCAAAACGGCCGGTCTTGCCGGGCTGGGCGGCTTGGAAACCGGCGGCACTTATGGCGATGAATGCAACATCCAAAAATACCAGGAAGCCTGCATCGACAAATACTATGCGCGCATCTGCGACGATGGCGTCGTGCGCATCAAACCGGCAACTGCCTGCAAAATCTCAGAAAGCAACCCGATAAAAGTCGAATACGGCGATGCCGCGCCCTGCGACCCGAATACCGATATCATGCCCTTCTGCATCAATGACGGAAAAGCCATCGGGTTCTGCACCTATGCTTCTGAGGATCTGCAGACCGGTGTGTTCAAAGCCGCCCAGTGCAAATCTGCATGTAATTCCCAGGCAGACGCCGAGCGCTGTTTTATCGAAGACTAAACATCGGGCCGCTACCAGAGGGGGGAGCGGCGTATGCGCGTCGTAGACAATATGTAGTGACCTCGGCGTTGCATATCTCGTGGATTTACCTGTAGACTCGCATCGTCTCAACCCAGCGGTAACAGGGTTTACCGCACTGCAAGGAGGTCACTGAAATGGAAGCTAGCACAAATCGTAGTGAAC
>JAFZFY010000376.1 GCA_017555665.1 Pseudomonadota bacterium
GGTAGTTCTGCAATGATTTGTAATACAGAGAATTGTTCTACCAGTGGATATGTGGCAACCGTCCGACCAGTTATGTATATTTATCTTTAGGCTTTTGTGGCTATTCAGCTTTGTTCTGCGCGGTTGTTACCTCTCGGAGAATTGAATCAGTCGAATGCCACGCGTATCGGCGCAAGCCGATAGCGTGGCTCATGGGCGGCGTATTTGGCAAAGCCAAATAGCCGCCCCCCAAGCTGTACCAGCCAGAAATCATGTCATCCAGAAGATGACAATATCATTACAATATCTCATAACACCTGCCCATAAATATTATTATTTGGAAACACAGATATTATTTCTGCACATCACATTTTGATTCTAAAACAAAAAGTTGCTCATCAATATAAACAACAGCATCGCGCCCATGCCTTGCCAGAACGAGCATTTTGTAGCCGCGCGCGTCGCAGATGTCGCAAGGATGATCATGAGCACTTCAGCAACCATGACGATCCAGACCTGATCCAACGCAACCCCCAGCACCGCAATAATCATGGGAGCCATGCAGTAATGGAGCGTGGATGCCGCCTGAACAAATCTGATCTCGTTGCGAGAAAAGACATGCAGGCAAGCGAAGAACAGAAGATCGAAGAGCAGTATGCGCAACAGCGTGCCGAAGGCAGCTACACAGAGAATCTGCCATGTCTCAAGGCTGCGGAGCAATTCTCCGGCATGCTTGATCATCTCAATCTGTGATTCGTCATAAATCTTGAGAAGGTTGTCGAGTTTGAACACATACTGCACGGCAACGGCAGGAAACGAGGCGATAAAAGCGAGCGGCAACGTGAGCCAGAAAGGGGAATCCTTTGCGGTGACAAAGAAGAGATACGAGTTCCTGAACATGCAGAGCAGCGCGCCAGGCAGCTCCCTGACCGTCTTAGGCGCCTCCGGGGGAACAGCGCAGATCGCCGGGATGACAGATTCCTCGAAACAGTCCTCTCGCAGCTGATCGTCCTGTGAAGCGCAGTCGAGACAGTATCGCCTGCCACGGATCTGGAGGCTGCATTTTTCGCACAGCAAGTCACCGCATTTTGTACAGAGGCAAAAAGCCTCTTTTGATGTATGTTTGACACAGGTATAAGGCCGGAGAGACGGAAGCTGTGCAGCCGTGATCATCACTGGCATCGGCACATCCACGTCACTTGTCATGGCTGATTCTCTGATTTCCGTTCCTTCCTTCTGCCCGTTCATGCTTCCCCGATCGTCATCCAATCCATCCCAAATGATACATACTCGCGTCACACGCGGCGCGCATTCATACTTTCATCATGCACATTTTTCAAGCCTGTGCGCGCGTCTGATGCGTATTCTTCCGATATTGGCGATTATTTTTGTGCTTCCGCTGGGCGGCTGCAAGGAATCGCCGGCCCGCCGAGCGCCGCGCAAACAGCCGCAGAAATACGATATCGAAAAAGCATCTCGCAACATCACGCAGCTGACCTCTGCCGGCCAGCAGCCGATGCCCTCCGGCACGCCAGAAACGCCGGATGCGCATCCGACGCTTGACATCGGGGCGACCATGGGCACGGAAGAGGCAGCCACCTCATTTTCCCCGAAACGCATCACGCTGAGCCAGTTTCCCTCATCTGGCGAGAAGCGGCTGATCCGCGTGCTGCTGAACATCCGAGGCGTCCCCAAACCCGTCCATGACGAGATCGAGTCGCGCATACTCGCGATTTTGAACGCCCATACGCCCCAGCCATACGAACTCCAGCGCTCCGCGCATTTCGACAGCCATGAATCCGCTTGGGCACGCCTGACCGTCGATTTCAAGAAGCAGACGCTACGCCTTCGCAAGCCGTCCAAGACCGCTCCGATGCGGGCAAGCATCCAGTTCACGTTCGAGATGTCGCTTCAGGCACCGGATAACATGCACGCCTCCTGGAACGATTTCAGGATCACATTTAAGGACGAGATCCCTCTGGCGAACGAAGCTGCGGCAAACACCGAGTTTTGGCAAAAACTCGAACACGAGCTGCCCACACTCACCATCCAGGATCCAGACATGACCGCTCAGTATCTGCGCGCGCAAGGGCTTTCGCCGCAAGTCCTGACGAACGAACTGAGCGGCATACGCCTTTCCGATCACACCTATTATCCCGACGGATGCATCGTGACGCATGCCCCGAACGAGCCGTATGCCCTGCGGATGCTTCTGGCGCCGTATGCCCCGCCGCAGAGGCTCGACATCCCCAAGCTCACGGCACTCACGTGCGTCCGTGACGCGTCGTTTATTGCAGCCGCTGAAACGCCCAACCGTTTCGCGTTGTATTTTCAGCCCAATCGCGAACAGCTCGCATACAAGAAACAGCTCACATTCAGTGATACGCTGAGACCGGAAGACATATCGCTTCACGTCGATGACGACCTCGTCTGTCTCTATTCGGGCAACCAGACATCGCAGATCCGCGCCACCGAGATCCAATGCCTTGACCGCAAGACAGGCCGGATGCGCTTTCAGACAAAACGATATCCGAGCAACCTCCGAGGGATGGCGCAGGACGCGCAGAAGCTCGTCTTTGCCACCGACCAGGCCCTTTTTTCGATCGACAGGAACGGCACACACGTCGAAACCGTGCGCCTCAAAACATCCTCAAGGCTGCGGAAACGCCTATCCTGCCAACTTCAGAACCGCCTGATCTTCATGCCAGGTCCAGGACAGTTCGCATCCTGGAACCTCGATACCGCGACATTCGATTTTCAGACCGCCGTACTCGACACCGACTTCCTTCACTGCGCCCCTCATCATACCCTCATTTTTAGCGAGGTCGGGGGGTACATACTCGCCGTCGATGTCGCGACAAACACCCCGCTCTGGAAATACAAGACCGTTCAGATCCCGCATGACGCGTACACTTACGGGGATCTCGTCTATTTGCTCCTCGACCGTGCCGTGCTCGTCCTCGAACGCACGTCTGGGCAACTACGCGCCCAGATCCCGCTTCCCTTCCGAGCCACCGGGTTCATCTCAATCGGATCGCGCCTATTCTTTAATACACCTGAGGGCATCTACACATGGCGATAAGTATTTCCGAACCTCAATCGCCGCATCGTGGCACCCTCCCCAGTTTGAAGCGTGTTGTGGGTTCGCTTACGCTCACCCATGTTTGGTGCAGCCGGCATCCCCACGTTCATAGAAATAGCCCAAGCTATCGATGATTCGGACGCAATGCAATCAAGCATTCTATGCATGGTTCTTGGCTATCCACACCCCTGAGGGGCGGCTTTCGGGCTCCCCAGGGATATATTCTGACATGCATTCATCGCATTCACGAGGCATACGCACTGACATCTATATAATCAAGTTTCGGGTTTCAATGCAGGGGAATCCCATTGGAAAGGCACGTCCCTCGAATCAATCAAAGTACCCATTATCAAACGAGGAAACGCATACACACCCAGATGTATTTCGCGCGGCCAACCTTCCCATTTTAAATTTCCATTTGGCGCATATTCTTGATAAGTCGATGTTTGCGCATTCAGGCGAGACAGCACGCTATCGAATGACCCGACATTTTTAAGATAAATATAGGCAAATTTGCCAGGTTCATATTCTTCTCCCCAGAATGGAGAAAGCTGCATGTTATTGACGATCGATTTTAAGATCGACAGATCGCCAGCGTCCGTACACCACAGGTTTGTCGCCAAATCGTCCACATCACAGTAACTCAATAACGATCCGTGTTCTTTAAGCCAGCTGCTGTCATGGTAGAAACCAAAAGCATCGCCGCTGATGTAGTTATCCATATATCCCACAGGGCTCACGTGATAATTATAATTGGAATATCCATTGCGGTAACACTCACCGTCACCAAACAAGTTATAATAGCGATAATGATCTGGAGGCGTATCATTGAGTGAGAGAATGCCCCAAATCGCCCCAAATCTAGCCGAAAGCGGAAGCGATGTATGCCAACCGTTAATCAAATTCAGCATCACAGAAACATTACCCGTCATCCGCTGCATGGGGCCATGCATTTCATCCCATCCGATGAGTCCGCCAACCGCTTTCAATTGTAATGTTTCATCACTATAATCGCGTATGTTTATAAAAGCACTCACATTTGTGATATTCATCACAAGATGGTCATAATAAGTAGAACCATTTGACAAATCGTTATGACCGATTACCGAGCCAAAGTAAGAGATATCATGATGATTTGTACTCGTTTGAATCCAAGCATAAACACGATCAATCGTCATTTTCACATGATGATTCACATCAGATCTTAACCTATTTTCGCCGATCACCCCACCAAACAAACCAAGCTCGCCCCGTTCATAGTCCAGATATATTGTCGAGAAATTTACCTCCAACTCTTTTGCACCGCCCGGTTCAATCTCAGTCCGTCCAATCAAACCATTAGGATAAGTATAACTTTTGATGGTTTTGGCATCTTTAATTTTTTCAATCGTCAATGTGGTTTTGGCGTTTACCGCATCATCTTCAGTACTGCGCAATACTTTACCAATCAGCTCACCCCAAACATTTGCTGTGCCTCTTAAATCGCCAATCTTGATCCGGCTGAGTCCGATGTCTCCAGCATGCGTGAGATCAAGTTCACCAATCACCCCGCCTTTGGTCAATATGGCTGAATTCTTCTCTTCATCATCGACATAGATATCATCCAAAATAACTTTTGGATAGTGCTTCCCAGACTGAAGCTGTTTGCCATACATCTTGCCGATGACACCGCCCCACACGCTGGTCCCATCGCCAAGCACTTCATGCTCATGTTTCACTCGAATATATTTCAATTCACTGGTATCGTTCTTGGCCTCAGCAATTTCATATTGCCCAATCACATCCCCCATCACAGAATCACTACCCATCTTCCAGGAAAGCTTCACATGAACATCTGAAATACTGGTATTCGTAGCCTTACCAACAATCCCACCGCATATACCATTACATTCAAATATA
>JAFZFY010000377.1 GCA_017555665.1 Pseudomonadota bacterium
AATGCAGGAGAATATGGATACCGCCGCACGCGTCAATGCGATCATCGAACGCGTGGGAAGACGTCCCGAAATGCTTGTCCCGGTGCTTGAGGCGGCGCAGGATGAGTTCAACTATTTGCCTGAAGAGGTCATGATGCTCGTGGCCGAAGGTCTCGGTGTTTCGCCGGCCAAGGTTTATGGCGTTGCCACATTCTACGCCTATTTTTCGCTCGAACGCAAAGGCAAGCACGTCATTCGCTGCTGCGACGGAACGGCATGCCACGTCAAGGGCTCGATGGGTGTCATGACGGCTATCCGCGATGAGCTCGGTCTCAAGGACGGCGAAAAGACGACAAAAGACGGCAAATTCTCGATCGAAACCGTGTACTGCCTCGGTGCATGCGGTCTTGCTCCCGTCGTTTTTGTTGGCGACAAAGTCCATGGTCAGTCCACGCCCAAAACGGCTGTGGAATTCATCAAAAGCATTGACGATTAACAGGAGTGACTCATGACAGATAAAGCCAAAACCCTTGAGATGATCGCCGAGGCCTATCGCACACAGGCCGCCAAGATTGATCGCCGCGTCGTCGTTTGTATGGATACCGGCTGCATTGCCAACGGCAGTCAGGAAGTCCTCACGGCCATTACCGAAGCCTGCAAAGCCGCGAAACTCAACGTCGTCGTCGAAGTCAGCGATGAGATCCCCGTGACCGCCGGCATTCAGACGGTCTACACGTTCGGTTCGGGATGCAAAGGCTTCTGCCAGCAGGGCCCGCTGGTCTCGATCGAGCCCGATGGCATTCTTTATACGCATGTCAAGGCCTCGGATGCCGATGAGATCGTCCGCGAAACCCTCATCAATCACAAGGTGATTGAGCATCTCCTCTATAAAGATCCCATTTCCGGCGAACGCATTGCCAAGCAGGAAGAGATCCCGTTCTACAAGCATCAGGTGCGCAAAGTCATCGGCGAATGCGGCAATATCGAGCCGCTGTGCATCGAGGAATACATCGCCAATGGCGGTTATGTTCAGGCACGTCGCGCCTATCTCGAGATGACGCCGAAAGAGATCTGTGATCTCGTGCTCGCTTCCGGGCTTCGTGGCCGTGGCGGCGGCGGTTTCCCCACCGGCCGCAAATGGCTCGCCTGCCTCGCCGAGAATGGCCCCAAGAAATACGTCATCTGCAACGCAGACGAAGGCGATCCCGGTGCATTCATGGATCGTGCATTGCTGGAAGGCGACCCGCATCGCGTCATCGAAGGCATGATGATCTGCGCGCGCGCCATCGGCTCCGATGAAGGCTATATGTACGTCCGCGCCGAGTATCCGCTCGCCGTCTCCTGCCTGCGTAAGGCTGTCAAGGATGCCGAAGCGCTTGGCATTCTGGGCGATCATATCTTCGGTACCGACCACAGCCTGCATCTCCATATCATGGAAGGTGCTGGCGCGTTCGTCTGCGGCGAAGAAACCGCCCTCATGGCTTCCGTTGAAGGCTGCCGCGGTATGCCCAAGCCCAAACCGCCTTTCCCCGCGCAGAAGGGCCTCTTTGGCAAACCCTCCAACATCAATAACGTTGAGACGTTCGGCTCGATCGCTTACATCCTCAAGGTTGGCGCCGAAGAATACAGGAAATACGGTACCGAGACCAGCGCCGGCACAAAGACGTTCGCCGTCTCCGGTCACGTCCGCAACACGGGCCTCATCGAAGTTCCGTTTGGCACCACGCTGCGCCAGATCGTCTATGATATCGGCGAAGGCGTCGTGAATGATGATGGCACGATCTCCGACAAGTGCTTCAAATCCGTTCAGATCGGCGGTCCCTCCGGCGGCTGCCTCACCGAAGACCTCCTCGACCTCCCGCTCGATTACGAGACGCTCAAAAAATATGGCGCGATCGTGGGCTCTGGCGGCCTCGTCGTCATGAACCAGCAGACCTGCATGGTCCAGATCGCCAAGTTCTTCATGCAGTTCACACAGGCCGAATCCTGCGGCAAATGCGTGCTCTGCCGTGAAGGCACCAAGCAGATGCTCATGCTTATGGAAGATATCACCAAGGGCCGTGCCACGATGGAGACCATCGATACGCTCGAGGCACTTGCTGGCGCTATCCAGAAAGGCTCCCTGTGCGCCCTC
This sequence comes from Pseudomonadota bacterium, assembly GCA_017555665.1. GTDB lineage: Bacteria > Myxococcota_A > Bradymonadia > UBA4248 > UBA4248 > UBA4248. The sequence continues at coordinate 2,114 of JAFZFY010000377.1, forward strand.
GGCAAGACCGCTCCGAACCCGGTCCTCTCCGTTCTCAAGCATTTCCGCGAGGAAATGATCGAACACGTTGTCGACAAGAAATGCCGCACGCACAAATGCGCTGCCCTTTCGCCCTATTCGATCGACCCCGAAAAATGCAAGAAATGCGGTATGTGCGCCAAGAAATGCCCGGTTTCGTGCATTACTGGTGACAAACAGACCCCGTATCACATCGACCCGGATAAATGCATTAAATGCGGTACTTGTAAGGCCTCATGCAAATTTGGCGCAGTTGAAGGAGCTTAATCTATGGAAAATAAAATCATTATCGACGGCCGTGCGTATCCCATTAATGGCGAAAAGAATGTGCTTCAGCTCGCCCGCAATAACGGCATAGACATTCCTTCCCTTTGCTATCATCCCAGCCTGTCTATCTTTGGCGCATGCCGTATGTGCCTCGTTGAATGCGAAGGCTTGGGCGTGATCTCCAGCTGCACGCTCGCGCCGCGCGATGGCATGGTCGTCAAGACCAACACGGACACCATCCGCAACATGCGCAAAGCCACGTTGCAGCTCCTCCTCGCGAACCACGATGTCGATTGCACGTCCTGCCCCAAGAGCGGCAAATGCCGTCTTCAGGAGCTTGCGCGCCGTTATGGTGTCGATCACGTGCCCTACAAGAAAGTTCGCGAAAAAGGCGCGATCGACAAATCCTCCCCGTCGCTCGTTCGTGACCCGAGCAAATGCGTTCTCTGCGGCAACTGCGTGCGCGCATGCTCCGAAATCCAGGGCATCAGCGTCCTCGATTTCGCGAAACGCGGTTTCGATACGGTCGTTCAGCCCGCTATGGGTATGCCGATTGGCAAAGTCGATTGCGTGAACTGCGGCCAGTGCGCTGCCGTTTGCCCGACCGGCGCCATCGTCAGCCACAGCTACAATGATGAGATCATGGCCGCTATCCATGATCCCAATAAATTCGTGGTCGCCCAGATCGCTCCCGCCGTCCGCGTCGGTCTCGGTGAAGAATTCGGCCTCAAGCCCGGCACGCCCGTCATGGGCAAAATGGTCGCCGCGATGCATCGCCTCGGCTTCGACCTCGTCTGCGATACGGCGTTTGCCGCCGACTTCACGACGATCGAAGAAGGCACCGAAATTCTCGGCCGCGTGACCAAGGGCGAGAATCTCCCGGTCTTCACGTCGTGCTGCCCCGCATGGGTCAAATACGCCGAAGAATATCAGCAGGATATGCTTGGTCATCTCTCCAGCTGCAAATCCCCGCAGGAAATGGGCGCCGCCCTCTTCCGCCGCATGCTGCCCGAAAAAATCGGCAAAGACAACAAGGACATCTTCATCGTTTCCGTCATGCCCTGCACGGCCAAGAAATTCGAAGTTGCCCGCGAAGAATTCAGCCATGACGGCGTCCGCGACATCAACATCTCGATGACGACCGCAGAACTGGCCGACCTCATCCGCGAACTCGGCGTCGACTTCAACAGCCTGCCCGACGAAGCCTGCGATGATCCGATGGGTCTCGAATCCGGTGCTGGCGTGATCTACGGCGCAACCGGCGGTGTGACCGAAGCTGTCGTTCGTTTCGCAGCCGAAAAACTCACCGGCAAGAAACCCGAAAACCTCGATTTCAAAGCCCTCCGTGGTGCCGAAGGCATCCGCGAAGTCGAAGTCGAAGTCGCCGGCATCAAGCTCAATCTCTGCCAGGTCTTTGGCCTTGCCAATGTCCGCAAGGTTTGCGAGATGATCCGCTCTGGCGAGAAGAAATATCATGTCGTCGAAGTCATGGCGTGCCCCGGCGGTTGCGTCAACGGCGCTGGCCAGCCTCACATGCTCATGCCCGACAAGATCGTCCCGATGCGTACATCCGGCCTCTATGGTCACGACGCGAACCTCAAGCTCCGCACCGCGACCGACAACGAACAGGTCGCCGCGATCTACAAACAGTATCTCGAAGATACACCCAATGGCCACGAAGCGCATCGTCTGCTTCACACCCATTATCATGCACGTCCCAAATTCATTAAGGACTAATTCGCGCATTTAGAGACGTGTCACAGACACGTCTCTGCAACGCACAAAACGCCCGCTATCGCATCGCGATACGCGGGCGTTGCTGTATCTGGGCTCGCTTTGAGACGCGTCACAGACACGTCTCTGCAGCGCGCTGGCGGCGG
>JAFZFY010000378.1 GCA_017555665.1 Pseudomonadota bacterium
AAAAAATGTGAGAACAACAGCATCTGGGGATGTCAGAAAGATAACGAGGGATGCTACGACTGGATGGAAGAACTCGCCTGTACGGGCAATACGACGTGTGATCCCAGCTCGTATACTTGTGTCGATCAAGGCGGTGAACCGATACCGTGCACGGATGCATGTAGCGAAAATGCGCAGAAATGCGAGTCGAACGGCGTCTGGACCTGCCGGAAAAATTTAGAGGGGTGCCTGGCCTGGTCGGAAGACGATGTATGCTCGGATGAGACGCATTGTGACGCGAGCTCTTATACGTGTGTGAGCAACGATCCGGGGCAGTGTACCGATCAGTGCACCGAGAATGCGCAGAAATGCGAGTCGAACGCCGTCTGGACCTGTCAGAAGAACGGGTCAGGGTGTACGGAATGGATCGAGACCCTGGCGTGCCAGTCGGGCACGAACTGTGACGCGAGCTCCTATACATGCAAAGCGGGCTGCAATGAGATCTGTGAAACGAACAACAAAAAACGTTGTTCGGGAGACAGGCTGGAGCAGTGCGAGACGGATGAGAACGGCTGCGCGAGCTGGTCGCTTCTTGAAGAATGTGAGGGTGCCTGCGATGCGCAGAAGCTGGCGTGTCCGGCGGAGCAGTGCGTGAGCGAATGCACAATCGGGGAAAAAGCGTGTTCGGGGACCTCGGGCTATAAGACCTGCGTGGACAGCAACAGCGACGGATGCGGCGAATGGAGCGCGGTTCAGGCCTGCGGAAGCGGCAAGGAATGTAAATCTAATCCGGTCGAATGTGTGGCGGCATGCACGTCTGAATGTAAATCTGGTGCGGAGCAGGTGCTGGCGACGAGTTACCGTGTCTGCGAGGACAGCAACGGTCATGGCTGTTATAAGTGGAAAGACAAGGTGACATGCAAGAAAGGCCAATATCTGGATTCAGGCTCGAAGACGTGTAAAGCAGTCTGCGGTTCGAAGTGTGAAACGTTCTCGATCGTCTTTTTGCCCGATACGCAGGAATATACGCGTCCGGCAAACAAAGGCGGGATATTGAAGCAGGATCTCCAGTGGATTGTTGATAATAAATCTAAATATAATATTAAAGCGGTCATGCATCTCGGCGACATGACGGATACGAACACTGAGGAAGCATGGGGCTTTAATAACACAATATATGCAGCCACGTTAGATAAAAGCGGTATTCCATACCTGACAGGAACAGGCAATCACGATTATTTGAAGTGTGCGAGCAACAGCAGCGCGGTCGATTCATGTACCTATGGTCGCGGTAATACGAATATATCTAAATACGGAAAATTCAACAACAGCCGCTTCAGCGGCAAGAGTTGGTTCGGCACCTATAAATATACGGGCAATTCGTATATTACCATCAAGGCATCGGGCATTAAATTATTGCTGATGTCATTGGAATTTGCGCCGCGCAAAGACACGATCTGCTGGGCTGAAAGCGTGATTAAGAGCCACTCTGACCATAAAGTGATCATCACGACGCATGCCTATTTGAATAGCAAAGCGGATGAAGTTTCGCCGAATTCAAGCGGCAAATATACAAGCGGTTATGCGGCCGGGTCTAAGACCGGCGGGCTTTCGACCGGTGCGAGCGGCAGCGAGCTTCTCAAGGAACTTTCGATGCGCCACAACAATATCATCCTCATCGCGAACGGTCATATCAACGCGAGCACGTTCCGTATTAACAAAGGCAATGCGGACAACTGGTTCAATGAAATGATCGTCGATTATCAGGAAGAGAATATCGGGGATGGCAAATGTGAGCACACCCACAGCTATGGCGGCGGTGGCGGCGGCTGGATGCGTATATTGACATTCGATCCTTCCAAATATACGATCACGTCAAAATCAGTGACGCCGGTTGCTGCGAGCAAGTTTAAAGGTGGAAAACAGAAGTTTTTCTGCACAAGTGCCTATCCTGCACAAGCTGATGCGAATTCCAGTACCAAGCTGAGCTCTGGCGGCAAGAGAATGACGACAAATCATGCATTTATTGTCGATTATGACTTTGTGACGCCGGTTGATTATAAGGTCACGGATGGCAATACAGGGTTCACGCATCGCAATATCAACTCGATCAGCGACGGCAACCAGAACAACCCGGCGGTTGCCATGAGCCGGGAGAGCCGCAATTTCGTGGCGGTCTGGGCAGACGACGCATACAATGATGACGGCAAGGACACGGACGGCGCGAACAACCAGGATATCCGGGCGCGTATATTCTGTGAGACCGGATGTAATAAAGTTTCGCAGTTCACGGTGAACACGACGACGAGCGGCAACCAGAAGAATCCGGATGTCGCGATGGATATCAACGGCAATTCCGTGTTTGTATGGACGAATGCCAGTGACAACAGCGTCTATATGCGCAAGTTTAACCTGAAAGGCACGGCACTGACCAAAGAGACAAAAGTGAATACATCCGGCAAGGCTGATATGGCCAAGGTCGGTATTGCGGACGACGGTTCGTATGTCGTGACATGGCAGAATGGCACCGATATATATATGCGCGGCTTTGATGCGAGCGGCAACCAGACGTTTGGGCAGACAAAAGTTTCCAAGGCGGAATTGCAGACGAACGGCAAGCGCAATCTGCCTGTCATCGGCATGGCTGCGGATGGCACGTATGTGATCGCGTGGGAAGACGATGTCGATGGCAACGGCTGGTACGAGATCCGCGGGCGCGGATTTAATAAGAATGGCTCCGAGCGCTTGAAGCAGTTTGTGGTCAATACGGTCAATGACGGCCAGCAGCGCCGTCCGGCTATCGGCATGAGCAGCACCGGTGATTTTGCAATCGCCTGGGAAGATGATACGGATAAGAATGATGTCTATCGAATCCGTATGCACAGCTTCAAGAAAGACGGCACAGATGTTAAGAAAGATGCCTTTGTTTCTAAGGCAGGCGAATCGGCCACGCGTCCGACCGTTTGCATGCAGAAGAACGGCACGGCGCACTTTGGCTGGCAGGCGAAGAAATATGTTACGGATGATGCGACATATACAAATGTCAACGTTCGTTCCAGCTCTTCAGATCTGAGCAGCGAAGGGCTTGTGAGCCCCATTACGTCTGGCATTCAGGATCAGCCCGATGTGGCGTGTGCGGACAACGGCCGCCGCGTTTATCTGTGGCATGATGACTTGGATGGCAATGGAAAATATGAGGTCATGGGCAAAGGATTCTGATAATTATGGTGATTGCGGGCACCGCTATCGGCTGAAAGCCGATACGCGGTGCGTGTGGCGCGGCTATCGCGTTGCGATACACCGCGCCGAATCATGATTTGAGACAGGTCTGCGATAGGGAGACGGTGTATGAAGCGGTTGATGGTTTTGAGCATATTTGCATGTAGTATTGGACTTGTCAGCTGCGATGAGGATCTGATCTTGGTCAATGGTCAGCCTGCTGATACCTATCCGGGGGCGAATTCAGGCAGCGGTAGCGTGGATGCAGGCAGCGGTAGCGTGGATCCTGGCAGCGGTAGCGTGGATCCGGATGGGGGCGGACAGACAGAGCCTGGAACGCCTGGCGGGACGCAGGAACCTGAGCCTGTGGCTCCGAATGCCTGCAATCCTGAATGTGCGGAATCTGAACGCTGTGTGGACGGTCAGTGTCTGCCCGTATGTATAGATGATTACACATATTGTGATGGCGAATGTCTTAATTTTTCCAAGCTTCATCTCGCCGATTGCAAAACATGTGCTGACGGGTATTGTGACAGCAACCAGAATTTTATGGATGGCTGTGATATTGATATCAATGGCTCAGACCGTAATAACTGCGGCGCATGCGGCAAGATTTGTCCAGAGGATCAGTATTGCTCGAAAGGCGAATGTGTAGATACGTGCGGAGATGGCGAGACATATTGCAATGGCCAGTGCCTGAAGCTGGATGAACTGCATTTGGCTGGCTGTGACAGTTGCGCGGCTGATTATTGCGATACGGATGGCAATCTGAACAACGGGTGTGAGGCGTATGCCAAAGGGGATGATGTCAATCACTGCGGCAGCTGTGGTCATGCCTGTGGGGATGGCATGGTCTGCGATAAGGGGGCATGCATTGTGCCGTATGAGAGTCATCGAATGCTTGTGGTGAATGCGGATACGCTGATGGTACGAACAGGGCCAAGTACGGATTATCCGGATATTGGCGCGTTGAATACATATCAGTATATCACTGTATTGGAAGAGAAAAACGGCTGGTATCGCCATACTTATAATGGTCAGGATGGCTGGAGTTCTGGAAAATATCTTTTGGATGCTTGCGATAAATGCGAAGGGCGCAAGGCAATCGATTATGCAGAACAGTTTTTGTATGATTCATCGACAAAGCTCTGTACATGGGATCATTTAACATATAGCCCGATTATCGAGAACTTTACGGATCTGTGGGCAACGTATCATGAATATAATCATGGTTATAATGATAACTGTGCGAATTTTGTGACGGCATGTTTGAAGAGTGTGGGTCTGATATCTAAAAATATGATTAACCTCACTCAGATCAACAATCATTGTACGAATCAAACAGACGGTTATCGCAAAATTGACTATGCGAATGCCAAAGCAGGCGATATCTGGGTGAATGCATCCAAGGGGCACACAGAGCTCGTCTTGGGATATAAGGATGGCACGATTTATTTGATTGGGTCAAATAATTTTAATGCAGGCAATTTTACGGGTTGCCAGATCGACACAGGTGCAGGCGGGGGTTCGTATCAGCGTGTGAGCTATGCAGCCACGACGAAATCGGGAACCGGATATATTTGTTCTCGGCAATAGTTTAACTCATTTAAGCAAGATATTTGCTAGGTGCATCAATGCTTCTCCCGAAACTTATAAATCATGCGTGGGAGAAGCATTGTGTATGTATTGGGCAGTAGGGATTATAGAAATGCTCCGCCCATAAAGAAGAGGAGAATGCTGAGAGCGATTTTTGCACCGTCTGGTAGCGCTTTGAGCGGGTTGAATTTGAGATTGGAGCACATGATATAATGCATACCGATTGCCAATAAGTAAAAGACTACCCCAGAGGCGACAC
>JAFZFY010000379.1 GCA_017555665.1 Pseudomonadota bacterium
GCCCCAGATCAAGTATATCGCCGACAATGCGTTTACAGATACAGCCGCCTATGAGATCAATCTGCCAAATGTCGTGGAGATTGGTGAGGAAGCCTTTCTGAACGCACGTCCCAATGTCACAAAGCCGAAAGTGACCTATCGTTTTCCAAAGCTTCGCAAGCTTGGCCCTTCCGCATTTGCGAATATCACCCCACAAGCCCCTGCCGAAGCATCCTATTTCTTGGGCACCAATATTCCTAAAAATGCATTCAAAAACAACCGGCTGATCTCCAAGTTTTCATTAACCAGTCAGAGCGATAAGTTTGCATTGACCGCCCAGAGCAATGAGATCGAAATCGGCATTTCTGCGTTTGAAAGCTCAAGCATTCAATCATTCTCTGTAAGCGGTGGCCATGTCGGAATCGCAAGGGATGCGTTTGCCAATTCGAGTTTAACGACATTTACCGGTCCAAGAGCCCCCGGACTTTATGAAAACCCAAGCAGTCCGGGAATCCGCCTATCCGAGGCATCGATCCATTTAATCGGGGATGGGGCTTTCAAAAACACAAAACTGACCAAACTCAATATCTTTATCGATATGTATGCCTTTCGCTCCAACTACTGCAAGAGCAAGGATACGCAATATTGCCCAGGTGCTAATATCTTTGAGGGAACAAACCTAAAAGTCCTCTACATGGAAGCCCCCATGGCACGATGCGCACTCCTGGAATCAAACTTCCAGACCGAAGTCTTTGACAGCATCGATACAGAAGAGATCATCCTCAAAGTGCCCATTGATTTGAAAAAGCTCAGTGACACTGAGTGGTCAGGCGGATTCTTCTGGAAAGAATGGCAATCCATCCAATTCATTCGTTAAGACCAGGCCAGACGTGAATCATTCGTAACTTCCTCAACCGCCTCATTTTCCAAGGCCCCCATCTCATCACACGGGATTTTGAATCCCACCACAAAGGAGAAATCATCTTATGGCACTCGTTTCCTGCCCAAATTGCAGCAGCCAGATCTCTGATCGCGCAGAAATATGCCCCCATTGCAAGCAGCCCCCCAGATCAAAACAGGCAACATGCCCGGAATGCAATGCAGGCATCGATCCCGCACTCACGGTCTGTCCGAATTGCGGAGCCCCCGTTGAGTCTGCCGCAGATTCCCATGCATCCGGCACAGCCCATGATATCCGCGCGCCCAGACCTGCCGCAGACACACGCGCAGAGATGCAGGAGGATCCATTTCAGGACTATATGCTTCCGCCACACCATAATCTTATCACGGCTTATCTCAATATGTGGTCCAATATCAATAATTATGAAAACAAGACCTCCAAAAGAGATTTCTGGCTTGCTACTGGAGGAGCTTTAATCGTTTATATAATATATGGAATTATCAGCTATGTTGCATTGATACTTAATCATCATGGTGCAAATCTGCTCTCTGTTGCAACTAAAACCGATACGCCCTTTTTTGTCACAGTCCTATCCGCGCTGATCACGCTCCAATCTATTCCAATGGCCTCGATGCTGGCCAGGCGTTTCATTGAGACAGCGCACATGCCGTTACTTACGGGTGACAAGATCCGACATCAGGCACAAATCATGGGATTTTTATATTTGGGCGCGGAGATCATCGGCCAGGTATGCAACCAGAGCACATCAAACGCATCGCTCGTAATATCGTTCAGCCTGTTTATATTCCAATCCGTTCTATATTTGACCATTGGTTTAAAAAGGGCGGTCCCCCATGATGCAACAAACGCGATCAAATATGTATAAAGCCGAGATATGCTCACGCACTGTTCTACATGCGTGGCGTTAAACAGATCGTTTGACGCACATCCGGGCACTCAGAAAGGACGCCAGAACCAGCCAGAGGCAAGCGCATCGAGTGCCCCCAAGAAACAAGGCATTCCGGCCTCGCCAAGCACGATGATCGAGCGCAACCAGGGCTGCCCAGGGAATCGCTACGCGCGTAGAACAGAGCCTATGATCGCGATATCCCCCCGAACACGCCTCGTGAAGCCTCACTGACATCCATGGCTGATTCAAATTTGGGGGGCGCGAACGAAGCCGATTAAGCCGCAATCGCGCGTCCCCTTAGAGGTCTGCACCAGCACGGTGAATGCACGGCATGCGCATACCCTAAAAAGCGCGACGCCATTCAGAATCATACGCTCCAGATCAGAGGGGGTAGCGGCGTATGCGCGCAGCAGAGACGTGTCGTGACACGTCTCTGGCGAGCACATAGCCGCGCAGGGGGAGGCTTCCCCCTGCCAAAATCATCAAACAGGCTTGATATAAAATCATGCTTGAAATGTATGTCAATTTCGATGACCGATATCGCGGCATATCACGGCGTGATATGCAATTCTGTTGCATAACATAGCCCGCAGTCATGCGCTTTTTGCACACACAGGCATACAAATTATGAGCGGAATTACAGGAAATATGCATAAAAACATGCGAGACAGCCACTTTAGAATTTTAATTATGCGCAATTCGTTATATTTAAGCCATTTGGATGAGTTGGCAAGCCCACATCATTCAGTTCAAAACGTTGCAGCCGTCACCTGCGGCTGTGATTTTTTCAGGGGAAGGAAATGAACAAGATCCGATGCATGATTAACGATGTGCGGTATGAGATCGAAGGTGTGCCGCCGACGATGTCGCTGCTCCATTACCTCCGAGATGTATTGCACCTGACCGGCACCAAGGAAGGTTGCAACGAGGGTGACTGTGGTGCCTGCACGGTCATTTTCCGCGATGATACCGGCAAGGAACCGAGATACCGGGCTGTGAATTCATGCTTGATTTATCTGCCGATGCTGCATGGCAAACGATTTTATACCATCGAAGGCCTGGAACAAGACGGCAAACGGCATCCGGTGCAGGAAGCAATCATGCGAAATTATGCGTCGCAGTGCGGCTATTGTACCCCCGGCATCGCCATGAGTTTGTTCGAAGCCACTTATCGCCATGACATGACCAAGCCATGGCAGTTCACTGAGCAGATGGCAGGCAACCTCTGCCGCTGCACAGGGTATCGCCCCATCAATGAGTGTGTGCACCAACTCGCGGGGACCGGTCACGACGATCATTTTACAGAGGCGCTCAAGGAACCGGCGGATGAAATCGAAACGCTCGATTATGTCTATGAAGACCTGGAATTCTATGTGCCTGTGACGCTCGCCGAAGCCATCGAGTTCAAGGCTGCGCATCCCGAAGCGACGATGGTGTCGGGCGCATCCGACGTCGGTGTCATCATCAATCATAAGATTGGCGCACCGCGTAAATGCTTTATGAGTCTCTGCAATATCCGCGAGCTTCGCGATATGTACGAGACCGAAACTGGTGTGCATATCGGTGCCACAACACGGCTTGCCGAAGTCGAGTTATTCTGTGAAGACCGTTTGCCCCCCTTCTCCCGCACGCTGCGCTATTTTGCTGCACACCAGATCAAGCAACTCGCCTGTATTGCCGGATCGATTTCAGGTGCATCGCCGGTCGGTGATATGGCGCCAATTCTGACCGCGCTCGACGCCGATGTTCAGATCGTTTCGAAAAATGGTGTCCGCAAAACCAAGATGGGCGACTTCATTCAGGGCTACCGCAAAACCTCGATGACACCCGATGAATTTGTCATTGGCTTTGATATTCCCCGCATTCCCGACCATGTGCGCTGTGCATCCTATAAAATCTCGAAACGTCAGGAACTCGATATCAGCAGCTGTTCGGCCTGTTTCTATATCGATACTGACGAAAATAACAATGTCACAGTCGCTCGCCTGTCCTATGGCGGTATGGCTGCAATCGCAGGCGCCAGGGCGCTCAAAACCGAAGCGTTCCTGATCGGCAAACCGTGGAATGAAGAAACGGTTGAAGCAGCTGCCGCACTCATTCATGAAGATTTCAAGCCACTCAGCGATTTCCGTGCAAGCGCATGGTACCGCATTACGGTTGCTGCCAATCTGTTCCGCGGTTTCTATATGGAAACACTCACCGATTTCCATCCGCACCGCATGTATCGTCCGACATCCACCATTCAGCTGGGGGTATAAGCTATGAAAGATCCGAACAGAACCAGTCCGCTGCACGAGAATGCCGTCCACGAGAGCGCATGGAAACATGTGACCGGGCGCGCAAAATTCGTCAATGACATGCCGCTCCCGCCGCATTGCCTCGTCTCGAAGATCGTCGTCTCCCCAGTGGCGCACGGCCTTATCAAGCAAATCGATACATCTGAAGCGCTCAAAGTGCCCGGTGTTGTCGCGGTCATCACAGCCAAAGACATCCCCGGTGTCAATGATGCTTCCTCATGGATGCACGACGAAGAGCTGCTCGCTTCGAAAGAAGTCAACTGCATCGGCCAGAACATTGCCCTCGTGCTTGGCGAAAATTATGAAGCCTGCGAGGAAGGTGCAAAAAAAGTCAAAGTCGATATCGAGCCGCTCGAAGCCATCATCGATATCCGCGATGCCATCGCCAAAAACAGCATGCTCCCCGGCTGCCACATCATCGCGCGCGGCGATCTCGAAGAAGCTTGGAAAGAAGCCGATTTCATCCTTGAAGGCGAAGTCGAATCTCCGGGGCAGGAACACTGGTATCTCGAAACGCACTGCGCACAGGCCGAAGTCAACGAAGACGACGATGTCGTGATCTATGCTTCAAGCCAGTGTCCGACCGGCGTTCAGAGCAAAGCCGCAGAAATCCTTGGGATCGACGCATCCCGCGTTGTCTGCATCATGCCGCGCATGGGCGGCGGATTTGGCGGCAAAGAAACCCAGGGTGCACAGTACGGCGGCCTCGCGGCCCTCGGCGCATGGATTACGCGCCGCCCCGTCCGCGTCTGGCTCAACCGTGATGACGATATGGCATGGTCCGGCAAACGCCATCCGTTCTATAATAAATACAAAGCCGCATTCAAAAACGACGGTACAATCATCGGCTTGGAAGTCTACAGCTATGCCAACTCCGGCTGGGCCGAAGACCTTTCGATGTGCATTCTCGACCGTTGCCTCTATCACCTCGACAGCTGCTATTACATTAAAGCGCTTCATTTCCAGGGCTATACGGCCAAGACGAACCTGCCTTCCAACACGGCATTCCGCGGCTTCGGCGGCCCACAGGGCTTCATGGTCACCGAGACCGTCATGAACCGCGCCGCACGTCATCTCGGCATGGATCCCCTCGAAATCCGCATCAAGAACTACTACGGCGATGCCCCACGCAATATGATGCAGTACGAATCGCCGCTCACCAATTTCCGCGTTCCGATGATGACCGACCGCATCATCAAATCTTCCCGCTATTGGGAACGCAAAGCCGAAATCGATGCCTTCAACGCCAAGAGCCGTTATATCAAACGCGGCATCGGCTTTATGCCTGTCAAATTCGGCATCTCGTTCACCAACACGATGCTCAACCAGGCTGGCGCGCTCGTGCTCGTCTATACCGACGGCTCCGTCGCCATCAACCACGGCGGTTCCGAAATGGGTCAGGGCCTTCACACCAAAATGGTCACGATTGCCGCCCACAATCTCGGCATCAAACCCGAACATATCCGCCTGATGAACACCCGCACCGATAAGGTGCCCAACACATCGGCAACAGCCGCATCAAGCGGTACAGACCTCAACGGCGCGGCCATCAAGAACGCCTGCGACCAAATCACCGCACGCCTTCGCAAAGTCGCAGCCAAACACCTCGAACTGGCCGATTCCGATATCGACAATATCGTGTTCGATAACGGCCTGTGCCTCGCGCCGGGCAAAGAACCTGTCGATATCGTCAAGGTTATCAACTGGGCCTACGCCGACCGCGTCCAGCTATCGGCTGCAGGCTATTACGCCACTCCAGGCATCTATTATGATGTCAACAAAGGCCGCGGCAAGCCTTTCGCTTACTATTCGTATGGCGTCTGCGTGCTAGAAATCGAACTGAACACCCTGACCGGCGAATACAAGCTCGCCGATGTCGAAGCCATCCACGATGTCGGCGATGCCATCATCCCCAGCATCGACAAAGGCCAGGTCGAAGGCGCGTTCGCACAGGGTTATGGCTGGCTCAGCTGTGAAGAGCTCGTTTGGGGTCCCGACGGCTCCCTCAAGACGCACTCCCCTGCGACGTACAAAATCCCGACTTTCGGCACGATCCCCGATCCCGAGCATTTCCGCATCTCGTTGCTCGAAAACGCCACCGCCGAGGCCGTTCACGGCTCCAAGGCCGTTGGCGAGCCGCCGTTCGTGCTCGCGCTTGCACTCGTACAGGCGCTCGAACACGCCGTGTGTGCTTGCGGCTCAGACAACAAGAAAGACCCGCAAATCCACTGGCCGGCCACGCCCGAATCGGTGCTTCGCGCCATCTATGCACAGCGCGGTGAGGCAATTTAATCCACCTAAAGCGATGCCATGATAAGCGGCATCGCTTTTTTATTGTCTTTCGAGAACCGAAGATACTGCACATCTTTAAAATCTCTTTATGTTGGGCAGGGGGAAGCCTCCCCCCGGCACGCCATCAGGCTTTGCACCGATATGAAAAAAGGCATACGTTTTACAAACAATCTCATTAAAGCTGGCTCTGATCTACGACAGAGATATGGCATCAAGGCGATGGATATGCAATCAGCTTGCAACCATCTACTGCCTACTGCTTGCACAAAATTCCGCACCACTTCAGAAAACGCATACAAATAGTAACACAGAATATCAACAATTTCTTGATTTGTCTTTTTTTTTCATTAAACATAATCGCGGAGACGGATGAGTTTTAACGTGAAAACACAAATTTTCACGTCAAATGGAGACTTGAACATGTTTCATAAATACATATTACCTTTTATCGGCTGTCTTTGCGTGCTCGGGTGTGGCAATGCCTCGCAACCAGTCGAAGAAACGCCTACTGGTCCCGATGTCCAGTCCTTTATGACGCAATACGGCTATGTCGATATCACCTGTGATGAAGACAACACATGCACTGGTGTGTATCGCGATAGCGGCCAGCCGGTGACCGACTTGATGGTCCAAGGTCTGCTTGAACAGCTTATCGTCACAAATGAAGAAGTCATCGAAGAAGCGCTCAAAGACTGCGCTGGAAAGACTGTCGGTATCTATGCAAACCTCAAATCCGGCATGCCCGACGAAACAAAATATGCCGATTGGTGCATGCCCACATCCGATTATTCAGAGATGTGCGGTCCCGAAGGTTGCGTCACCACTGGCGGATATAAATGCCCGAATTCCGATGAACTCGTGCAATATGAACAAGCAAATGCTTATAATATAGAATCATATAAAAAGTTTCATCAAAAACAGCTTGAAGCAACACTTGAAACTTTCAAAAAGCTCTATGCAGATCATCCCGAAATGATGAGCCAAGAGGAATATGAATCTCGCGTGGCATTCTACGAGGCGATGGATGTCTATGGGCTCAATTTCGTCATGAATGTCTGTGATTATCCCAAGTTTATTGAAGAATTTGGCGATTATTTTAGGCAAATAGATATTCCTGGAAAAATAGAAACCATCGTTGAATATCCGGCATGTGATTCGCCCATAGATTATGAAGTGATTATCGTCGTTCAAAATCTTTCTAACGGAGAATATAACTGGAAAAAGCAGACAGCCATTCCTATTCATTCAGAAGAAGAATTTGAGAACTGGCTTGATGCCGCTATGCTTCATGACAATTATATGTGGCCACTCACCGATTCAGGGATGAACAAATTAAAGCAAGCCGTCGACCAGACTGATTTTTCAAAAGATGAATTGGTCGTTCTGGAAGGCGGTTCGCAGCCTGCAGAAACATTTTATATAACAGTGAACAATGCCTGCGGAAATGAAATCATCTATAATGTGGAAGAGTGTTTAAACACAGGTCATGGTGCAGGCATCGGCTATCCTTTTATGATTATTCGCCTTCCCAAAGGTGAATATACTTTTACAGGCGGTTTCCGTCAGGTCAATTGTTCCTGGGATGGGGAAGATGGTGTGATTCAATACCCATTTAAATAAATATGAATTTAATTTTTCAGATACCATGACTATTATTGTGCTGAGCTTGGGATGCGCCCGCGTATCGCAGATAGCGGGCGCAAGCGAGCCGTATGTGCCAGCGGCACATAGGCGAGTAGACAATATGTAGTGACCTCACGTTGCATCTCTCGTGGATTTACCTGTAGACTGCATCGTGTGAAATAACCCGCGGTAACAGGGTTTACCGCACTGCAAGGAGGTCACTAATATGTCTTATAGCACAATCTTCGTTGGA
>JAFZFY010000380.1 GCA_017555665.1 Pseudomonadota bacterium
ACGTACAGGACGGCTATGCCGCACCGGAAGGCGAATACGTACAGGACGGCTATGCCGCACCGGAAGGCGAATACGTACAGGACGGCTATGCCGCACCAGATAGCGCGTTCATTCAGGACGGCTATGCCGCACACGACGCGGAATCGTTTGTGGAAGCCCAGCCAATCGACACATACGAACCAGTCCCCACCACCGAAGAGCATGCAATCGTGAGTCAGGAATCCGAAGACGAATATCCGGCAGAGGATGTCTTTTCCCATGCGGATCCCGAACTTCCCATTCAGGAAGACATTCTGGAGGCCTCCCTCACCGATGCCGCTCCGGCATCCGAAGCCGATGACATGTTCACGCTCTCCCCGGCCCCCAATGAGATAGAAATCCCCGAACACGGTGAAATGATCAAGTCGCTTGCGCTTGACGACATGAGCCTGTTTGCCGATATCGATGCCGATCAGCTGGAAGACCCGGCAGATCCCCTTTTCCTTGATGACGAGCCATTCTCCCTTACGCCCGAAGAGCCTGCCGAGAAGCCGTCAGCGCCCACGCCTAAACCAGAATCGGCACCGTCGATACCCCCGATGCCAACCGCGTCCAAGCGCATTGCCCCGCTATCGGCACACACCGCCCCTGCCAAAAGCATATCCCCCATCAATGCGCATGCAGTGCCTCCCCTTGCCAAGAAGCTCCCGCCCTCGCCTCTCCCGCCTCCGTCAGTCGGTCTTTCCAAGGCGACGCTTCCGCCTCCGCCGAAACCTGCGGGCATAGCGCCCAAATCAGATCTGCCTGGCCTGCCTTCTATAGGAGCGGCACCGATTTCGGCAATCAGCAAGCCGGCGCCCAAAGTCGACAAAATTGCCGCACTTGCCAAAGACCCCAAAGCGCCACAGGTGGAACACCCGACACAAAGCGACCAGCTCAGCATCCTGAAACAACAGATCAACGAGCTCAGCGAAAAGCTGCACAAGGCTGAGACAGAAGCCGAAGAGCTCCGGGCACGGAATGCAGAGCTTCTCGCGCATATCGAGGAACTCAACCAGAACAATGACCAGCTCGCGATGCTTTCATCCGAAAACGAGATCCAGAAAGACAAACTCAAGGCACTCGCCCAGCAGCTCATGGAACTCGCCCAGTAATTCATGCCCCCATGATATGCGCGCGCAAACGATTTAAAGCATTGGCGCGCGCATACCCGATATACCCCTTCCCGTCATGAACTGTTTTTGGAGGTTCTGCATGACAAAAAGAACAGGTCGTCACTCACACGGATCTATCCGCATGATCAGCGCAGCGCTATGTGCTGCCGCATGCCTTTGTGCCTGTCAGGGACCTGAAGAAACGACTCGCCAAAACAAATTCGCCGCAACAGACGGGGAGGAATATTATCTCGACGTGTTCATGCTTGCGGAATGGGCCGGACGAATCATTCCGCAGAAAGAGACCATCAGGCTCAATGTCAATGTCGAAGAAAAGGACGGCGAGCTGACGATCACCGATACCCAAACGGGCGCCATCATCAACGATATCGCGATCATAAACAAAGAGGACAACAAGCTGCATCTTTACCCGTATGGCGCAGTGCCGAGCAAATCCTCCGAAAAGCTGGCAAGCATCCATTACGAGTGCACCTATCTCGGCAAATCGGAAACAATGAGCGGCAAGTATTCCTGTGAAACATTCCGCTCGGGTGTCCAGGAAATCTCTGATATCTGGGATTTTATCAAAGCCCAGAGCCAGAATGGGGGCAACGAAAAAGCGCTGATTATCGGAAGTGGCGACAATTTTGGCGTATCTCAACCGCTATCCTCGGCGTTCGGCGATTATCCGACGATTCAGATGCTCAATCAACTCGGTATGAGCGTCGATACATTTGGCAATCATACGTTCGACATCAACCTTCCAGAGATCCAGAATCTCATCCAGGCAGCTAATTTTCCATTTATCATATCCAATTTTTATAATCTCCCCAACAACCTGGAAGGCACATCGCCCTATGCCATATTTCAGGTCCCGCCCAAAGACGGACATGGCGAAGACCTGAATGTTGCTGTTGTTTCAGCACTTGATGACAGTGCCATGGAAATCATATCGCGCGGTCATTTTGGCACGATATCGATCACCAATTACTGTTCAGTCATTCAGGCGCTTGAAGAGGCATACAATAAAAACGCGCGAGCATTTATTATTTTGTCACATGTTTTTACAGACCATACGAGTGTTCAAGAGTTTTTCAACGGACTGTTTTCACTCGACGAAGATTTTCTGGAATACATCAAAGCCCATCCCACAGACTATACGCATGACTATCCTTGCCGCAGCCATCTCATCGTCACCGAAGATATGCTTGACAAAGATGATCCACGGCCGCAATCCGAGCAAGCGGCTGAACTGCGCAAAAAGTTACATCAGGAGATA
Organism: Pseudomonadota bacterium; assembly: GCA_017555665.1. GTDB lineage: Bacteria > Myxococcota_A > Bradymonadia > UBA4248 > UBA4248 > UBA4248. The sequence goes on from JAFZFY010000380.1 coordinate 2,413, forward strand.
TATGACAATATCCTGATTGTCTTTGGCGAAGCCACATACAGTCCGTTTCTCACAGGCATGATTCCCGGCACAGATAAAACCCCAAAATGCTCGGAACTCAATGATAAGCTTCCCGCCTCGCTTGACAAATCATATACAGTTTACAATCCAGATGGTTGCAAACCAGATCCCAACAAAGAAACAGAAGAAATCTATTCATTTTTTGCAAATCACAGTCGTTTTCCGACGAACAACACGAAAGTATCTACGAAATACGCCAGTTTTGAAGACGATCTCACCCATATCAACATTCCAAGTTTTGAGTTTGACGAAAACAGCCTGAATGGTTCATCAAACAAGCATCCGATATGGTTTGCCGAGCTTCACCGCAGGAGTTATTCCGCTGCTCGCACGACATTCAAGATCACCCGTCGAGCAGATGACTGGAATGCGTCTTTTCACAATTCGGAGAATACGGCAGCGGCATACCGTTCCGAAATGATCAATTTCAAGATTATGCCCGTATTTGGAAAGCCTTATGAACGGCAGACCTATACATTCCAAAAATGCCAGGATTTATTTGACCATAAGTACAAGAATACCCTGCCGAGTTCATGCAAAAAGTATTATTCAGACTATTTAGATTATCTTAATCATTCCGACACAAAGCCATCTTATTCGGATTGTGTTTTAGACATGATGTCTGCCGAGGGCCAGCTGACAGATTTTCAAGAGATATGGACATGTCTTTATAACGTGACGGCACAACAGGTATGTTTGTTTGATTACACCGTCATGGGAGAGAATAAAGACAATGAGATTCGAAAATATAGTTCATTCTTATCCAATTTCATTACAGACACGGTATTTAGATATGCGAAACAGAAGAAAAACAGCGACAACAGCGACAACAGCGATCTTGATGTATTATATCTGAATGCAGGCGTTACCCGAGAGACGAGCAATTTCTCGATTATCGACAATGAGTTCTTAGACACCACGATGCCCTATGAGAACAAGATGTCCCGTCTGACATACAAAGTGAGCGAGCTGATACCGCTTTTAGAGTTTGGACTGAATTCAAAGGTTACCGGTGCATTTCCAGCGATTGCAGGGATCAAATTTTCGTACACAGAAAACCAGGAAGGGAAAAAGTATATCAAAGAGCTATGGCAATATAATCTCAAGACTGACAGCCATGAACCGCTCTATGTTAATGAATCTGTCAAAACAGGCGATTGCATTCTCGGCGCGCAGATCACAGATAACGCCGGTAAGGAATGTATTTTTGGCAGCTATACGAATCTGACAGACGGCATCACAATCTCGAAAAAAGACGACCATTTTGCCCAGAGCACCACATTCAGCCGGATTTCAGACAAGACGCTCAATGTGGTGCTCAGTTCATATATGATTAACGGCGGCGATGGTTTTCCAAGACAGGACGAACGAAGCCAGAAAGAGATCTCGGAATCTATCCGCACAGATTTCAGGAATGCCTTATCAGAGAACAACCCATCCGGTGAAGCGCTCTGCAAGATCACAGTTCCATCCTACGAGCTTGATGCCAAAGGCATCCTGACCCATAACCTGATCAAGAGGATTTACTACATTCCACCAGAGGGAAAAACCGGCGCGATCGGTGTTTCGGGATATTTTTTGGACTATCCATCCAATAAATGCGTAGCCACCCAAGACACCCTGGCAGCGTCGATGGTCGCCGATGGCACATTACCCGAAGACTTCTGCAACTATTCCATTACGGATTAATCCTATCTGCGCAAGAATTGCTCACTTTATACAGTGTCACACCAGTTGGAACAGACCATGAGAATACCCACATCATTCATAAAGTTATCAGTACTGACAGCATTACTACTGACACCTTATGCAGCATTCGCGCAGATTGGCCCCAACCTCACGCCTCCCGGCCTGCCCCCAGACCACCCCATCGATGCATACACCAAGAATTCCAAGAAACTTGTAGATGACTGGCGACACGAAGCGAGCTGGGAACTGAATGCAAACGACGTCGTGTTTTCGGCAGCAAAGAAACGCCAGCTGATCAGCGAAGCGCCTTCGACGATTCACGTGATCACAGACCGTGAGATCGCAGCACATGGATGGCGTTCACTGCCCGAAATACTGCGCCACGTGCCTGGCGTTCAGACACTCACGACGAAATCACAGTTTAAATCCGTGATGATCCGTGGTCTTGTGGGCACAGAAGACAACAACTCCCGCATTCTGTGGCTCCAAAACGGCGTACCGATGAATGATGTCCGCGACTCAGGCATCTGGCTGGATGAAACCTATCCCATCGAGATGATCAAGCGTATCGAGGTCGTTCTCGGCCCAGGTTCTGCACTTTACGGATCCGGCGCATTTCAGGGCGTGATCAATATCTTTACAAAAGACCCGGGGGATATCGACAAGATCGGCGAATATCGCTTGTCCATTCAAAATGATCTCACCTTCAAGGCATCAGCCATCGCGGCTTATTCCAGTGAAAACGGAGATTTCGGCATACTCGGTCATGTGGCCGGCAACACGACACAGGGGCCAGGCCTCATCGGGGATTACGTTTACAACACGTATGCAATGTCGCAGGCAAGTGCCAACCTATCAGAAAACGGCATTGCCACGGATATGCGTGCTGCAAGTATTGCCAATAACTCGGACAAACATTGGTATAATATCGACTTCAAGCTGAACTACAAATCGCTCAAATGGAACCTCGGTTTTACCGATATCTATGCAGGCGCCGATGGCTCCGAAGTCGTTCCCAACATCGACACAAACACGCTCGACTATCACTCAGACCTCACAGGCGGCATCATCTCACGCGAAGAAGCGGAAGCCGCAGGACTTGAATACACGGATGAAGACCGCTATCCATATCGGTTCAATCGCCGAGAATTCTTCACCGATTTTATCTATGAAGACAATTTTGGTGACAATGTTTCTTTTCTCGCCGTACTCGCATATCGCCTAAACTATTACGATAACCAGCATTACCGCAACTATCGCAATTACGAGGAAGTCAAGACAAATTATTGCGGTGATAACGCACACTGCGACATCCAAAATTACGCAGAAAAAGTCAATTTTGACACGATGCAGCACAAGCTGTACGGGCTTGCACAAGCACAGTGGCGTATTTATGAAGCCAACGAACTCATTGCCGGTCTCGTTCTCGAATATCAGCACATTCAATCGGCAGAGTTCATGAACGGTCAGGGTGTTGTTTCATCCGAAGATGATGAAGTCAATAAATTTATCGATGCCACAACCCTCGGACAACTGACGCCATCCATTTTTCTTCAAGATGAACAGAGATTCTGGAACGACCGCATCATCCTGACGGCAGGCGCACGCTTCGATGCCTATCGCATCTACACCTCAGGCGACAAATCGCCCGATTATGCGCCATCATGGCGATTTGCATTACTTGGCAAGTGGACAGACTGGATGACGATGCGTCTGTCTTACGGCTATTCCTTCAAGGAACCGTCGCTGTATCAGCTCTATATCGACACCTTCGATTACAGAGGCAATCCCGACCTCAAACCCGAAACCCTGCACAACGTCGAGCTTTCGTTCCTCTTCACGCCCGCCTATTTCATGAAGATCCGCCTCGATGCTTTTGTCACGCTGATGAACAACCTCATCATCATGCAGTACAGCACAAAACACGCGATCGCGACACTCGGCGAAGCCGGGCGCTTCATCCCGACACAAAAAGAAGGCGAGGGTGCAAATATCTACGGTTTTGAACTGAGTCTCGACACGACGATTGGCAAGAACTGGAACCTCTACACCCACTATAATTTCCTTTACAGCAACCGAACATACTCCGACATCGAGACGGAAGACAGCACGACCAAGACCGATCCGCTTGTCCCAGACGATGCGATGCACCGCTTCAAGCTCGGCGCGACCTATATGAACGATTATCTGGCCGCAGATCTTGCGTTTTTCCTCGTCGGCGGCACCCCCACGACGAAATCAAACTCTGGCTGGAAGAGCCGCACGACGTATTCCACGCCGCTTTATGCGATCTTCCAACCTCAAGTCACGGTCGGACTGCCTCACAACCTGGCCATCATGCTTCAAGGAAGCTACGCTTTTTCGGAAGGCATGACAGAATCCCCCACATATCGATTCTACTACGAAAAAGAGAATGTCCCTGTCAGCCGTTACTCGGTCATGTTCTCGCTGATGTATCCGTTCAAGAAATAGCCGGATATCCTATCCAAGCCGCCGACTGGCGGCTTTTTTTTCGTGATATTTCGAACACAAGCCATGCCCACGCCATCTATCCCCCGGCTGAAGCGTCGTGTCGGAGCGCGCATTTTTTAACGACCAGCTTGATTATTTCCCCAAAAGGCGTATTTGGACGCGCGGCAGTCGGGTTCTCCAACGATCATAGATATCCTGAAATGAAATATCTGAAACAGCTTGCAATCATTCTCATCGTATCCTGCCTCGGCGAATTATGCGCCTGGCTTTTACCCTTCCCAATTCCGGGATGTCTGTATGGCCTTGTCCTGATGTTTACGGCACTCTGCCTCAAAATCATCAAGCTGGAGCAGGTCGAGGATGTAAGCCATTTCCTGATCGAGATCATGCCGCTGATGTTCACGCCTCCCGCTGTCGGACTGATCACAATGTGGAGCGTACTCGGCGATATATGGCCGCAAGTTCTGGGCATTGTCGTCCTGACGACATTCATCGTCATGTTCGTGACTGGACACGTCGCCCAGTTTGTGCTGCGCCACGAACCGCATATCTCGCCTGATCCGCGCAAATGGTTCCATCACACGGATATTCACGGAGGCGCACATCCAGTATCATGAGAGATTTCATTCTCCAGTTTGCCTATTTCGGCTTTCTCCTCACGATACTGGCATTCCAGCTCGGTCTTTTTCTAAAACGCCGTTTCAAACTGAGCATATTCAACGCCCCATTTGTGTCGATTGTCGTCACGATCGCGGTGCTTCTCATCTTCGATATCGACTACGAGACATATAATCAGAGCGCGAAATATCTGACCTATTTCCTCACGCCAGCAACCGTGTGCCTTGCCGTGCCGCTCTATCACCAGATCACGCTGTTAAAACAGCACTTTTTAGCGATCCTCATCTCGATCACATGCGGTGTACTCGCGAGCCTTGTGAGCATCTTGCTTTTGTGCCTGCTGTTCGGGCTCAATCACGATATATACGTGACGCTTCTGCCGAAATCGATCACGACCCCGATTGGGATGAAAGTCTCAGAAATGAACGGCGGCATCGTGACCCTAACGATCGTATCCATCTGCGTGACTGGCGTTCTCGGCAACACCTTTGCAGAAGCTGCATGCCGTATCTTCAAGCTGACCGACCCTGTGGCTCGCGGCCTGGCCATAGGCACGGCATCGCATGCATCGGGAACGACACGCGCCAGGAGCATGGGCGAGATCGAAGGCGCGATGAGCAGCCTGTCCAACGTC
>JAFZFY010000381.1 GCA_017555665.1 Pseudomonadota bacterium
ATGCGCAAATGGCTGTGCAAACGGCATCTGTGTCACCGATCCCCAGCCGACATGCACGGATGGCGCGGTCAAATGCTCGGATGACGGCAAACAGGCGCTCGTATGTAAAAATAACGCTTGGATAGTCAAAGAGACATGCGCAAATGGCTGTGCAAACGGCATCTGTGTCACCGATCCCCAGCCGACATGCACGGATGGCGCGGTCAAATGCTCGGATGACGGCAAACAGGCGCTTGTATGTAAGAATAACGCTTGGACAGTCAAGGAAACATGCGCGAACGGATGTAGCAACAACGCATGCATTCCCAATGGGTCTGAAGGTGACGCCAACCGCAACCACATGAACGACAAGTATGAGACTGCGGTCAATCAGGGCATGGATTGCCGCAAGTATTCAGATTGCGACTCGGCGCCAGGCAAAGGCGACGGCTTCTGCGACAGCTTTATTGGCTATAAATGCTCGACCAAATGCACCTCCGATGCACAATGCGTCGGTGATGACGGCGAATATCATTATGTCTGCCGTCCGGATGGTCGATGTGCGCCAGATACGTTCTCATTTGTCATCGAGATCACCGATATCAATAAAAACTGTTTCGACCTGGATACTGCTTTTGGAAGCGATTTTCAGGAACACGACTTTTCGATAGACTGGGGGGACGGTTCCCCTATCGAAACATTTCACTCCACACAAGAATTCCCCTCAGAACGTGATCATCACTATTATAACAAAGTTGGAAAATACAATGTCAAAATCAAAGGCAAATACGACTATTTCTCGCCATACTCCATCAGCTCTGCTGAATTGATTGTTGAGATCAAATCATTTGGACTGGTAGGACTACGCTCACACGGAGAATTTGCATTCTATGGTTATAAATCTCTGCAAAAAATTTCTGAAGTAGATATTCCTGATGCAACCAAACTGCTATCTCTCAGAAAGACATTCTATTTTTACAGCGCGTGGGATAATTCTCATATTGAAAATCATTTTAATATTCCCATTGTAAACTGGGATATCTCCAATGTCACCGATATGTCTTTTGCATTTAGCGGTGCATATGAATTTAACCAGCCGCTCAATAAATGGGATACATCGAATGTTACGAAGATGTCGGGCACGTTCAATTCAGCGCGTGCATTCAATCAGCCGCTCGACAACTGGGATACATCCAAAGTTACCGAGTTTGAGTTCATTTTTGCAGGGGCCAAATCATTTAACCAGGACATTAACAACTGGGATATATCCAACGTGACATCGCTGTGGGAAATATTCCAAGGCGCGACCTCGTTTAATATGCCGCTTGATAAATGGAATACTTCGAATGTTTCCACCATGATTGGAACGTTTGAGAATGCGTCTTCCTTTAACCAGCCCATCGGCAGCTGGGATACGTCCAACGTTGTGAATATGTCCAGCATGTTCAAAAAAGCATCTCAATTCAATCAACCGCTTCCCTGGAAGACGTCAAATGTTCACGATATGTACAGCATGTTTGAAGATGCGGCATCGTTTGACCAGGCGCTTGATTGGGATACAGCGAAGGTCACGGACATGAAGTATATGTTCAAGGGCGCAGCAAAATTCAATCATCCGCTCAATTGGGATACGTCATTGGTCTTTGATATGCACCAGATGTTTGACGGCGCAACGAAATTCAATCAGCCGCTCAATGACTGGGATACCCACAATGTGCAGGACATGAACAATATGTTTGCGAATGCGTTATCGTTCAATCAGCCGATTGATAAATGGGTGACATCCAGTGTCAAAGACATGAGCGGCATGTTCTTCAAGGCACGCGCATTCAATCAGCCGATAGGCAACTGGGATACGTCCAATGTCACAACGATGCGCGAAATGTTCAAATATGCCAAAGTATTCAATCAGCCGCTTAAATGGAATGCCAACAATGTCACTATGATGAAATACATGTTTGATGGCGCGACAGCCTTCAATCAGGATATCAGCGGCTTAAGAGATTCTTCTGCCAAATCTGTCGAGGTCGATAATATGTTCCGAGCGACAAGCATGTCTGAAGCAAATTACTGCAAAGTGGCGAGCAAATGGAATTATTCAGGTGCTTTGGGTCTAAGCTATACTTGCAATTAGCAATGAGCAATGAGCATGTCATCCTTAGATAAAGCAGCGGTACATGGGGGGTGCCGCTTGCCAAAGGGAAATGCCAACCTGAGAACGATTAGAGTGAATTGTGAATAGCGAATATGCAGCGCGGTGTAGATTTGTGGGCGCCACGTATGGGCGATAGCCCATACGCCGCGCCATGAGTGATGTAGCAAGCCAGAGGGGGTAGCGGCGTATGCGCACAGCCATGCAAGCCGCGCAGCAGCGCGGCTTGCATGGCGAGCACATAGCCGCGCAGGGGGAGGCTTCCCCCTGCCAAAAGAATTAATCAAAAGATATAAAATGCGTTATATTGATTCAGTCGGGCGCACCTGATGGCAGTCTGCGAGCCGACTGGATCGTGAGGGTTCGCGTGAGGATCGCGGCCAAGTGTATGGTTTCCATGTCATGAAAGTGAATACGCATTTTAATTCTTGCAAGAAACGCCGCTTTGCAGGCGTGATTGAAATGCTGTCATTCAGCCAGGAAGTCCGTCAGCTCGTGGATATCCTGAATACGGAGATTGCTGCGCCGGAAACTGTTGTTTTTAGGCCGATTTCGCATCCGGCGGGCTTCGTGAGGCTCATCACAAAGCGCCGCCTCACGATTGCGGAAGCGTATATCAGGCTTGTTTCTCATAGCAAGGGCGTGCGTTATGTCGAGCGCATTGAAGCGCTCCAGGTGCTCATGCATCATGTCTGGCATTCCAAGAACCTGTCGATGCCGATCAATACGGCGCGCGTGCAGATCGCCTTGATGAAGAATGCCGTGAAGATGCGCGGTGACAGGCGCGCGCAGCTCGAACTGATGAGCGATTTTGCACGCGCATCTTTTGGGCATGTCAATGTCATTCGACGCCTTCTGCGCGAGCTTGATCTGATTGAAGTGCCTGAAACGGGTGAGGATCTGGCACAGATGCACCTCGGATGGGACGACCATGTTCACGATTCGATGACCGAGGGGCGGAAATCCCCTTCGCAGCTCGTCTTGGATGCTTTTATCAAGGGCATATCGCGCATCACGGTCGCCTACTATGATGTCGCAGATCCTCAGACTTATGAGGAGGTCTTTCTTGCAGGCCACATTCTGGGCGTGAATGTTCAGATTGGTATCGAATTCAGTGTCGGTAAGAAATGTGAACGTGTCCATTATTTATATATTCCGCCGCAAGGACATGAATACGAAGCCCTCAGCCGTTTTCTGGAAGAAAAAGCAGCCGATCTAAAGCCGTTTTGGGATGGCTTGCATATAAATGCCGAGCGACGGCATGAGACGGTCAATTCGCTGCTTACCTCATTCAATCAGAACGGTCTGGCGGCTTTTAATGCGCCCTATACGGATCACGAAGCCTTGATGATGCAGCCGCTCTCGTGGGACAGTGTCGAGCATGTCACGATCAAGGGGCAGGCCAACCGCATCCACCTCGGACAGATCATATATCAGTCCATGCGTCCGGTCGCGCTCAAGCGCGTTCTCTATCTCAAAAATTTATATCGCGCGCTGAGCCGTAAATCGAACAATGAATCGACATCATGGGAAGCTGAACGCTGTTTCAAGCGTTATGAAGAAGCTCAGAGTGATTATGAGGCGCTGACCCCCTCCCTTTGCGCTGAAAAATATATCGCTCCGCAAAAACAAGTCGATTACAATTCTGCTTTTGAAGATGAAGAGCAGATTCTGCCAATTCTTTCCAGGTGCGGCGGATATATTGTCTTTATCCATCCTCTGTCTCAGGGCCTTCAGAAATGCATGGATATCCTGTTCAAATATTATAAATATTTGACAGATATCGAAGTCTTTAATCTTGTAGATGCACTTCAGCGAGATACGACGGATATAAGACGATTTGCAACTTTTTTAAATATGTTGCTCAATGGCAATCAAGAGCAGATCGTCAAATCTTTTGAAGAATGGCGTTTATCGCCTGTTCCAGAAGGGGAGCTCAAAAAGATCATCGAACATGTCAAGGAACATCCCTTTTTCATGCGATGTGCGTCAGATGCCGTCGGGTGGTCTTCCAATATTCCGGGAATGGGGTTCGTGCATGAATCATCCCTGCCTCCCAATGCGCTCAAACTGATTCGAAAAAATGGCCATTCTACACTCCCTCAGCCTGTTTCAAATCTTCTGAGCATGCAACGGCTGCCTGTAGAGACAGGCAATAACACCATCTATCTTCTCTCATCCACGAACTTCGATCGTGAGCGACGCACTGAACGCGAAAAAAATAGATCCATGACGCCATTCAGAATCTGGCGTTATATGAATGCCAATCTGCGCAGTCTGATCCTTGCCATCGTTGGATTTATCCCAACTTATTATTGTTTGGGGCTTTCCTATGCCTTGATCTGGTTCTTTATCACCGGTTTCCGAAATGCGATTGTCGATCTGATAGCAGGTTCAGGGCTGGTGCCCAAATCCTGGCAGCTGAGAAATATAGATCGTGAAAATCTCTGTGCTTCAGAGTTTTTCTCTGGTTTTTCTGTTCCCGTGCTGGCACTTGCAAAATACGGTTTTGATCAGGCCTGGCTTCACTTTGGATTGTCTGAGGGCTTTTTATTTACATTTATAAAGTTTTGGTGCATCGCTTTTACAAATGGCATATATCTGGTTCTGCATAATACTTTGCGCGGTTTTGAAAAGAGCGCGATTCGAGGAAATTTCTTCCGAAATGTATTCAGCTGGCCTCTGGCCACGCTCGGTTCCTATGTCCTGACACCGCTTGGCGTTCCCGATATCGTTCAGGCCAAGATATGGTCTGAAGTCGTCGCAGGCTTCATCGAAGGCACGGTTAAAAACGCAAAGCAGAATAGCTTGGCTCAAAAAGCACTTTATGAAGTATATCACCAGATACTATCTCCGAATCCCTTATATGCAAAGATCGCGCGTCTTGATATTCTCTTTTTCTGGAGCAGTTACAGCCAGGGCAGACGTGCGCTCGATCGATTCATGCATATTGCGCAAAAACCGATAAAAGGAGAATCGGAAGCACGTCAGACCGAGATCATAAAGGGCAATCGCGCGATTTATGAAGCGTTTACCACAGAAGGTTCGCTCGAAGCGATTACTTATGTCATTCTTGAATATTATCCCGAAGAAAATCTCATGACTTTGACTGATTTTGCAGGCGACACGCACGGCGGTTTCGTGACCTGGCTGCAAAATAGAAAACCTCTGATCACCTCAGAATCATGAGGATAGGGAATCTTATATATGAAGTGCGGGGGGAAGCCTCCCCCCGCGCGGCTATCATCCTCCGAGACGTGTCACGACACATCTCGGAGGATGATACGCCGCTCCCCCCTCGGCATCGTGCTTAGTCCAGGCTTTCAAGGCCACGCTTCAATCGGGCCATGCCATCGATGACATTGGCTCGCGGGCAGGCGATG
>JAFZFY010000382.1 GCA_017555665.1 Pseudomonadota bacterium
GCTATCGTGATGCGATACGCCGCGCGGCGCTTCGCGCCTGATTCATGACGCGGCTATCGCGATGCGATACGCCGCGTCTCTGGGGACCCTCTCAGGTGGCTGTCACGGCCTTGCGGAACATCGCGATTTCCTTGGCATAGCCGGGCAATTCGTTTGGCGTTTCGAGAATAAACGGCAGATGGCTGAGCTTGGGATGCGTGACGACGCGCAGGAGTGCTTCAAAGCCGATATGGCCTTCATCGATCTTGGCATGCCGGTCTTTGTGTGCCGCAAGCGCGTTCAGCGAATCGTTGAGGTGGATCGCATAGAGGTGTTGGAGGCCGATTTCTCGGTCAAAGGTGTCGATCACGCCGTCAAGATCTTGCACGATATCGTAACCGCCGTCCCAGATGTGGCAGGTGTCGAGGCAGACGCCGAGATGCGAGAGGTCGGACTGGCGTGACATGATCTCGGCGACTTCGGCGAAGGTGCGACCGATTTCGGAGCCTTTGCCAGCCATCGTTTCAATGAGCACGCGGGAACTGCCGGCATGCGGCAGAACTTCTCCGAGGAACTCGGCGGTCAGCGATATCCCCTTGTCTGCGCCCTGGCTCACATGCGAACCGGGATGAAAATTATAATAATTGCCGGGCAGGCTGTTGAGGCGTTCCAGATCCTCGATCATAGCATCGCGTGCATACACGCGAAGGTCGGGCTTTGCCGCGCATGGATTGAAGACATACGGTGCATGGGCGACGAGCGGCCCGAAATGGTGCGCCGACAGAATGGCACGGCATGTCTCGATGTCTTTGTCACTCAGCGCTTTGAGTGCGCCGCCGCGCGGATTGCGCAGAAAAAAAGCAAACGTGTTCGCGCCAATATCGACGGCGTCCTGGGCTGCGGCCGCATAACCTTTCGATATGGACAGATGGCATCCTAGTGTGAGCATTGATTTTCCTGGAGAAAGTGTGGGCGTGAAATGCCGTATGTCGCTAGAGTTTCAGAGCGGCATTGATCAATGCGCGCATCGTGTGTCTGACCGGATCAGACTGGGATGACACGGGCATTTCCTCTATGGTTTCGAGACCAAGCGCGTGGCTCAGATCTCTGTCTTCGGAGGCATCCGAGAAAAAACTGATCTCGCTGGCGCGGCGTGACTCGATCGCTGCGCGCAATTCGCGGCTCTCAAGCGCGTGCTCGAAACATATCGTCTGATCTGCCCAAAAACCTGCACATTCAAGGGCATTGGCAAAATACTGCCAAGCGAGTTCCGATTCTGTGCGGTCTTCAAAGTAAAGCCCGAATCGTTCCGGCACAAAATACACCACATAGGCGGTCTCTGAACGGCTGCCTGTGAGCGTGTTTGTCAGCGGCTGATGGACGGTTATTTCACCCGATGGGGTCCAGGATACCAATTTCTCTGCGGCGATATAAATCGTTCTCATGCACTTCCTCCCTGAAATTTGCGAAGGAAGTGTAGATGAATGTGAAAAAAATCAAAATTTATGAGGTTATTTGAGCGACAGATGTCTCAGTGCCCTGTATGTCTCATTGTCATCAAGAATATGGCGATGTTCGAGCGTCTTGGCTTTTTTAAAGCACGGTTCAAGCGTCTCCTGGAGGAATTTGTCGCCGTGATCGTGCATGAACAGCGTGACTTCGAGCGTCCGGTCTTCGCGTGATAGGATCGCTTCGCGAAGCGTCTGGACGATGGCCTTGTCGTCGCATATCGGCGCGGTCGCTAGGTCGGGAAGCTCTTCACTGCCGTTCTTGACGAGCTTGGCACCGGGGATATCGGTGAGCTTCGGCATCTTGGTGCGGTCGGGGAAGATATAGGAGATCGTTCTGGCCTGGATAAAGTCGTTGACCACCTTGAGCCGACCGTTGAGGTGCGGAATGAGCTCTTTGGCCTGTATGGATTCATAGACGTGATAGGCGGCGATCTTCATGAACGCACGCGTTGTCGTGTCTGGGAATTTGGCGCAGAACGCTTCGTGCTGTTTCCTGAATGTCGCGAGGATATCGTCTGCGTATTTGGGATCCACGGTATCCCAGGGTTCGACTGCCGAGAACGCCAGCGCACGCGGTATCAGGCCGATCGGGATCAGCCGGGCGAAAAGAATATCGCCGACATGCGGCATCTCGGTCAGTGACACGAATGCTGGCTGGATGCTCGGATTGGTCAGACTTTGAAGCACGGCAAATCCCAAAAACGCGCGCTCGACGCGATACAAGTCAAAATGCGAGGCTTTGAGGTAATCCATCCCTTGAAACTTGTTGGCATCAAGCTGAAACGCCGTGTGTATCTCGGCCTGTTTGTGACCCAGAAAAAAGGGATAGTCGTGCGATAGCGCGCTGTAGAAGAACTCCAGATCCAGCGGATTGGCATTGGAAAATGAACCCTGCTGAAACGCATAGTTCCGAAGCTGGCTGTACGTTTCGGAAAGCTCAGGCTTCAGAAAGAAAGACCGCGTGGCATTGAGGATATGCGTGTAGTGAAAGCGCGAAAGCGACGACTGGGGAAAGGTGTCGGTCCAGGCTGCGTCGATCGGATACTGCGCGAATTCAGTACATGGCCATGGCGTGAATTCATGTGATGCCATGATTATGTCTCGTTCGGGCGGATGGCATATCTAGAGACATAGCAGGCATCTTCGCCGAGCTCTTCCTCGATGCGCAGGAGCTGGTTGAACTTGGCAATCCGTTCTGAGCCGGACATGCCGCCGCTTTTGATCAGGCGGCTGTTCGTGGCGACGCAGAGGTCGGCAATAAACGTGTCCTCGGTTTCCCCGGAACGGTGGCTGATCATCGTGGTAAATCCGTTGCGCTGCGCGGTGCGGATCGCGTCAAGGGTTTCTGTCAAAGTCCCGATCTGGTTCGGTTTGATCACGATGCCGTTGGCGGCTCGCTTTTCTATGCCTTGCTGCAGAAGTTTCGCATTCGTCACGAACAGGTCGTCGCCGATTACATGAATATTACGATGCTTCTTGGTAAACGATTTCCACGCATCCCAGTCATTCTGATCGAATGCGTCTTCAATCGCGAATATCGGATATTGTTTGAGAATCTCGTCATAGTAGGCGGCGAGATCGGCGCTGTTGAGATTGAGGTTTTCGCCGCGAAGTTCGTATGTCTTCGCATTCGGGCAGTAAAATTCGCTTGCTGCGCAGTCCAGCGAAATCAGGAAATCTTCGCCTGGCTTGTAGCCCGCCTTGGTGATGGCTGCCATGATCAGGTCAAGGGCTTCTTTCGTGGAGTGAATATCGGGTGCAAAGCCCCCTTCCTCGACGACTGATGTCGATAGATTCTTGTCGTGAAGAATCAGGCGCATCGCGTGGTAGACTTCACTGGAGGCGCGTATGGCTTCCGTAAATGTCGGCAGTCCGACGGGCGCTATGGCGAATTCCTGGATATCAAGGCTGTTATCGACGTGCATGCCGCCGTTGATGATGTTGCAGATGGGAACGGGCAGGCTGTTCGCCTGGACACCGCCGAGATAGCGGTACAGCGGCAGTTCGAGGCTGTTTGCTGCCGCTTTGGCTACGGCAAGCGATACGGCAAGAATCGAGTTCGCGCCCAGCATGGCCTTGTTCTCCGTATCATCCAGATGGCACATCATGCGGTCTACGAGATCTTGCGCGGTCGCGTCTATGCCGTTGATCTCGGGGGTGATGATGTCTCGGATGCTATTGATCGCTTTCAGTACGCCTTTGCCGCCATAGCGCTTGATGTCTTTGTCGCGAAGCTCGATGGCTTCGTGAATCCCCGTCGATGCTCCGGACGGTACGCTGGCACGCCCGTGAACACCGTCGGCAAGTGACACGTCCACCTCGATCGTCGGATTGCCTCGGGAATCAAGTATCTCTCGCGCAAAAACATCAATAATCTCTGTCATTTCAAACCTCTGTCATGGGTGTCTGGTCGCCTGCTCAAAACTCAAGCATTCGATGCGTTTATAATACCGCATTTCTCAAACTGACAATGCCATTTGTAAAGAAATCGTCATGCCTCTTCACCAATCAGCCGAGATGTTCTCTGGCTCATCCCATGCCACTGCGCCTCTGCATTCCAAATTCGCGCTGTGCATAAATCCCGGTGCATCTTGCGACTGCATGCAGCCTCAACACGATGCCCACGAGGCTTCACAAAACACATGTGGGCAAGCGCGCAAAGGCCGCGTCAGGTCAGTTCAAGAGGCGCATCGTCGCTCGCAACGAGTTTGAAACCGGTTTCATACCAGTCCTCGCCTGATTCGCTGAGCATGAACACTTTGGGGCGTGTGTGAGATGCCGAAATGAATACCGTCATTTGCCACGGCATGCCGAAATATGTTCGCTGAAGCATGAGATCTTCGAGCATGGGCTGCTTGGGAGCGGGGGAAAGAATGACTTGACCGAGGATGAGCTGTTGGCCGCGTGGCGGCTTAAAATCCCGTATCCTGCGCAAATATCCGGCATAATCAAGCGCATTGTCTGCCGGATAGATATCACGGAATGCCGTGACTTCCTGATAGTCTGGGGTATCGAGGAGCGGAATGCGGTTCATTGACTTGGCATCGAGAAAATTCTGGGCTGCCGTTTCGGGCAGAAGAAACGCGCTGCCAAGCAGGATGCCGCGTGCGTCATGCTTCTGTGCATGAAAAATCAGTTCTTCGAGCACATCGGCAAAAAAATAGGCAGTCGGCCCGATTGGATTCGGCGTGCCATACTCGGTGACTCGGATGCCGTCTCCGGATGCGAGGGGGCTTTTGGGCGTAAAAATCATTTCAGCAATCGCTTTAGTTGGATGGGGCACAGAGGTTGAGAAGGACGCGTGACAGTACGAGAAGCGGCGGGATCGGCTTGGATTTCATCGACTTGTCCGCCTCGTATATGTCGGAATGGAAGCGATAGAGCTCGCCCAGTGTATAATGGGTGATCGCTTCCCGATACTCGCGGAGCGCGTAATCCGAGGTGATGTTCATGGCTTTTTTGATCTCCTGTTCTGGCAGGTTCTTCGCTTTTCCGATTTTTAGGAGGAGCATCATTCGGGCGTGTCTGGCGAGCATGGTGTTGATCATGATCGGTTCCTGCTTCTGGTCGATCAGGACGCGGAGGGCTTCCAAGGCGGCCGGGATATTGCGCTTTGTAATCGCCTTGGTCAGCTCGAAGACATTTCTTTCACGCGTGTCGATGACGTGTGCCTCGACGATCTCTGCGGTGATCGGCTGGCCAGCTGGGATGGCGAGTGTGAGCTTTTCGATGGCTCTTGCGAGCAGGGCGCGGTTCGGGCCGATGCAGCTGATCAGGGCATCGATGGCTTCGGGGGTGAGCGTGACGGTGCCGGAAAACGACTTCAGGTAATCGGCTGCGTTGTATTCCGAAAGCGGCGGGCACGCGACGCTGTATGCGGCGGAAAGAATCGTTTTCCATGCCTTCTTACGGCCGTCTGTCGCTGTCGCCGTCAGGACGAGATGCGCCTTTACGGGCGACTGCACATAGTCGGCGATCTTCTGGAGCTCTGTCTCGTTCAGCTTGTCGATATACTGATAGACGACGACTTTGATGCCGCCGAACATCGATATCGTCCTTACGGCATCGATGACGGTTTTGACATCGGTATCGCTGGCGCGGTACACTTCCCAGCTGAGCGGGTCGGGCGCTTTGCCTTTAAAGCGTTTGGCTGCAACGGCATCGACGAGTTTGTTCAGTATAAATGTGTCTTCTCCGTAGAACAGGTAAACGCGTTCGAGCGGATCTGGGCCGCTCAGATGCTTAAACGCCTTCGGCGATTCATCGGTGACTTGTTTGGACATGGCGGGATTCCGTATCTCCGGCGAGCCTGCAGGCATGCGGCGGCTCAACGGCGCGGCTGCCTGTCATGAAAATGCTGCCTTCAAATATAGACAGAAATGCCCCATGTTCGCAAGTCTTAGGAATATGGGGCAATAACCGCAAGGTGTCTATAGGGCTGAGGGCGTATCAGGCATCGTTTGAGCCGTCTTCGATTTCATCATCGGAGTGATGGGCTGACAGGAATTCGTCGAGCATCGGGAGATTCTTGGCCTCACGGATGCGGTTCTCGATCGCGGTGCGGATGGCGGGATTGGCGGCGAGGAAGTCTTTGCAAGCCTCACGGCCGTTGCCCAGGCGTTCGCCTTCAAAGGAATACCAGGCACCGGATTTGTCGACAACATTGAGGGCCGCGCCGAGATCGAGAAGATCGCCTTCGCGGTTGATGCCCTGGCCGTAGATGATATCCACTTCGACTTCGCGGAACGGGGGCGCCATCTTGTTCTTGACGATCTTGATGCGCGTGCGCTGGCCGACCACGTCTTGACCGTTCTTGATCAGGCTCACCTTGCGTACATCGAGACGGACTGAGGAATAGAATTTGAGTGCCTGACCGCCGGGGGTCGTCTCCGGGTTGCCGAACATGATGCCGACTTTGGTGCGCAGCTGGTTGATGAACACGAGCGCTGTCTTGCTCTTCGCCGCTGTCGCCGTCAGTTTGCGAAGTGCCTGGCTCATCAGGCGCGCCTGGAGACCGACATGCGCATCGCCCATGTCGCCTTCCAATTCTGCGCGAGGCACAAGCGCGGCCACTGAGTCGATCACGATGATATCTACGGAATTGGAGCGGACAAGCATGTCGGCTATTTCTAACGCCTGCTCGCCGCAGTCCGGCTGGCAGATCAGGAGATTCTCGATGTCTACGCCCATGCGCTTCGCATACTGAACGTCAAGCGCATGCTCCGCATCGATGAATGCCGCTACACCACCCGCCTTCTGGCTTTCTGCCACCGCGTGAAGCGCCACCGTCGTCTTGCCGCTCGCTTCGGGGCCGTAGATCTCGATCACACGGCCTCGGGGAAATCCGCCGATACCAAGCGCAAGGTCCAGACCGATCGAACCGCTTGGGATGGTCGGGATCGATACCTGCTCCATCCCGCCAAGACGCATGATCGAGCCTTTCCCAAATTGCTTCTCGATCGCGCTGATCGCCTGCTCGATCGCCCTGTCCTTCTCATTCAATACGTTCTTCTCTTTCGCTTCTTTTGCCATCGCTGATTCCTCTCTCTGATATGGGCCAGGATTATCACTGGTGCGTTTATGAATACTGAACAATCTTTTATGTGTCAAGCAGTTTTATAACGGCCGTTTCGCTCCCCAATCTTATATATTGGGCACTCGCCTGAATTTCGTCCAAAATAATTCAGCGATGTGATTTTCTATTGTCAGCTCATGCGCCGTGGGCTGCTTGCGATTTCTATTCAGGGACCGACGGTTGCGGGGGGGCTGGCGTGCGACGGTCTGGGCGCGTCGGCGATTGCGGCTGTGCGCCGTTCATCAGTTTGAAACCGGTAAAATCCGTGTTCATATATGCCAGAATGTCAAAAATCTGGAATTTTGTCAGCCGTCTGCGGAAGGCTGGCATCGTCGTCAGCCCATAACTGATGATGTAATAATCGCTCTCCGCATCCGATTCCGTGATGCGGTGATTCAGAATATCGGGGGCTTTGCCCGTGCCGTGACACTGCTGGCAATATCGCTCGAAAAGCAGGTTTCCCACGTATTTGTTCGGGTTCGGCTCGCGCATCGTGAACTGCGTGCCCATGACCCCTTTTGAACCGAGTTCCGCGCTGTAACTCATTTCCTGTGCCGCTTTGGCGACCAGGCGGCTGCGGCGCAGCTGCGCCTCTTTTTGGGCTGACATGCTCGAACAGCTGAACAAAATACAGCTGATCACCAGCAGAAGCACGGCGTGTGTCGCTCTTAGGCTCAGAGACATGGCGCGGTCCGAGGGGTTACTGGATATTTGCTGCCTGCTCTCGGATCGATTCGAGCTTGGTGCGCATCTCGATCGTCTGGCTGGTCAGGATCGTGTCACGGCTCTTCGAGGCCATGGTCGTCGCTTCACGGTTGAGTTCCTGAAGGTAGAAATCGACCTTTTTGCCAATGCACGTCAGCGGATCGGATGGGCTGAGCACGAGGATGCGCAGGGCTGAAAGATGTGTCGCGATTCGCGTCAGCTCCTCTGTGACATCGAGCTTGTCCGCAAGGATCGCCACCTCCGTCGCAAGACGCATCGGGTCGAGTTCGATGTGGTCATACGAAAGCGTGGCAAGGCGTTCGTGTACCTGGGCCTGATATTCCGTCAGGCGTTCAGGCGCGCGCGTCAGCGCCGCCTGGCGGCACGTGTCGATCTCGTCTAGCGCGTTCAACATATAGGCCTCAAGCGCCTTGCCCTCGGCACGGCGCGCTTTCGTCAGGATCTCGAAGGCCTGGCGGGCTGTCTCGAGCACCCCCTCATAAAATCGGTTGCTCATGATCGGGGCTTGGTCGAGTTCCCACACATCTTTCTGCGCAAGGCAGAATTCATAGCACTTGTTGTTCGACCAGGTATCCCCGAACAGAGACTTGAGCGCCGCAACCCTGGCTTCCAGAAGCGCCAAGTTCAGACCCGCTCGAACGGTCTTCGGATCGCCGATGATCACGTTCACATCCACACGACCGCGGGCGACATACTGCCGGATAAGCTTCTGGAAAAGAAGCTCCATCTGGCCCGGCATGCTTGGAAATGTGATGTGTATGTCTAGGCCGCGATGGTTGAGGGTTTTGACCTGCACTTCCACATCTATGTTGTCGATTTGGCTTCTTGCCGACCCGAAGCCCGTCATGCTGTATGCCATGGCTCTGTTCCTTGTCTGTGATTAAAAAACCTCCCCGCTGCGGGGAGGTCTGTTCCGTCCTTGAATATTGGCAAAAATCACCGTTTGTATGCTATCCCCAGCTGCTTTCTGAGCTCAAGGTAATCCTCGCTGAGCGCCCACATCAGCAACGAACCGATGCGTTCAGGAATCGGACGGATGCTGAGCGATGCCGACTCTTCTTTGAGCATCGATTCGATGATCGAGGGATCATCGCTGA
>JAFZFY010000004.1 GCA_017555665.1 Pseudomonadota bacterium
CGCCTTCTTTGGTGCAACGCCAGACGCAGACGCCGTATTCTTCGAGATAGACGTGGTTGACTTCGGGGCATTTGATGCCGCATTCACCGGTACGGCACGTGGAGCTGTCGAGATCGCAAGTGGTGTAGACACTGCAGGCGGCGTTGGCACCGCAATACCAGGTGTCTTCTTCAGGGTCGACGCAGTCGCCGTTGCACATGACCTGGCCGACGATGGGGCATTCTTCGGTGAACGCGACGCAACGGCCGTTATTGCAGACCTGTCCTTCTTCGGCGTTGCAGATCGAATACTCGGTACAGCTGGGGTTGGCACCGCAGAAGTCGGGATTTTCCAGCGGGTTGATGCAGACGCCGTTGCAGCGGACTTCGCCTTCGGTCGGGCAGATCTGGTCGCGCGGGATGCACTCGCCGTCTAAGCAGGCTTCATCGTCATTGCAGGGGGTGCCGCCTTCACAGATGTCAAAGGCGCCGCACCAGCGCGGGTCGGTTTTGGGATCGACGCACTGGCCGTCACAGAGGATCTGCCCATCTTCACATTCCTTCGTGGGATCGATGATGACGCTGCCGTCCGTGCATTTGCCTTCCACGCATGCCTGGTCTTCGGTGCATACGCTGTAGTTCATGCATTCTTCGTTCGCGCCGCAAAAATAAACTGAAGTCAGCGGGTCCACACATTGGTTGCCACAAACGACTTCGCCTTCGTTACAGGACATGGTTTTCCTGCTCGAATCATCCTGGCAACTGGCGAGCAGCGCAAGTGACGCTACCGCCAGCAGCATAAGATTTTTGGATTTCATGCAACTTCTCCTTACATTTCAGTTACACACACAAAAAAAAGACAAAAACGTTGACGCACTGCGCACGGGTACACAGGCGTGAATCTATCCGAGAAAGTATTGAATTGGCTTGCCTATCAATACACATAAAGCAAACTAGTATAGCACAACCGCCAAATCATGTAAAGAAAGCCTCGAAATTTGATGTCGCGTGTGGTTGCGTTTCGGCCAATGTGTGCCCTGGTACGTGGATGTGTGCGGTCTTGCGACGAAGCGCAGGCCATGATGCCTTGCGGCGTGCGGGATCTGGTTGCTGTATGGGGGGCATGCGTGGCGTTGCAAAAGGCTGGCGATGGATTACAATGGGCGTGCATTCCGGGCATGGGGTGCAGGAGGAATCGATGAAGACAGTGATCGTTGGAACAGGGCGGATGGGGTTTGTGCAGGCGCGCCTTGGGCGCGTGTTTGGCGACCGGCTGAGCGGCGCAGCCGACTTTGATGCGGGGGCGCGTGCGGCGTTTGAGGCGGCGTTCGGCATCGCGTGTGCGCCGAGTGTCGACGGCGTGGATGTCGGGGATGCGGATCTGGTATGGCTGACCGTGAGTGACGGGCAGATCGGGGATGCTGCGGCGGCGCTTCGCGGCCGCTTGAAGCCGTCGTGTGTCGTGTTTCATACGAGCGGGGCGCTTCCGGCATCGATGATATGCGAGAAATTGCCTGAAAATGCGTGTGCATCGCTGCATCCGCTGATCGCGTGCCCGTTGCAGTCGGCATCGGATGATGCCGTGGTCGCGGCGTATCGCGGCGTGGTGCACACGGTGGAGGGGGATGCGGATGCCGTGAGCCTCGGGCGTGCGCTCGTGTCGCGCCTGGATGCGGCGTGCGTGGAGATTCGGCAGGGGACGAAGCCGCTGTATCACGCGGGGGCTGTGTTTGCGTCCAATTATCCGCTCGTTCTGATGGATGCGGCGGTCCGCCTTCTGATGACGTGCGGCTTTTCGTATGAGCAGGCGCTTGATGCATCGCGCCGGATGTGCCGCCAGTGCCTGGATGCGCTTGACCAGGCGCCGGCGCGCGCCGCGCTGACCGGGCCGGTCAAGCGCGGCGATATGGCGACCATACAGAGGCATGAGGCGGCGCTGGCGGCGTATCCCGACCTGCTCGAATTGTATCGCGCACTGAAGGATGGCGCGATGCGGCTTTGCGGCCGTCTGTGATCAGGCTTCGTCGGCTTCGTGCGCTTCCTGTTCGGCATCCTCGGGCTCGACGACGTGCAGGTTCATCGTCGGGTGTGCGGAGACATCCTTGAGCGTGACGCCGTCTTCTCGCAGGGTATTGGCGTTGCTGTCGGTCCAGATCTGCGCCTGCGCGGCCTGCAGCTGCGTGATGATGGCTTCGAGTTTTGGATGTTTTTTGACACGCGGCGAGGATTCGTCAAACGCCGCCATGACATCTCGGAGCAGGATGGCGTCGAGCGGCTTGGCGAGCAGGTAGGTGGCGGCGAATTCGCCATCAATGCGGTTGACGACGCGTATTTTTTCAAGCCTGTTCAGGATGGCCTCGACCGCAGGCAGCGGGTAGATGCACTGTACGGCGAGCGCTTCTGCGGTGAGCGGCGGGTTGCTCGCGCAGAGGTTTCGCACGAGTGCGGCGAGTATTTCGAGCGGGGCGTATTCGCCGATGAAGACCCATTCGTTCTGCGTGCCCGGCGTCTGGTCAAAGCAACGCTGGAGCTTGAGGGCGTGCATGTTCTGCATGATATAGCCTGCCTCGACACCGAAGAGGAGCATCATCCATGTCAGGTATAGCCAGAGCAGGGTGACGGGCAGGATGCCGAGCGTTCCGTAAAGGATGCTGTAATTCGAGGTCGATTTGAACGCGATGTTGACATAAAGGCCGAAGCCGAATTTGGCGACCTCGATGAGGACTCCGGCGACGGCGGCCGGGATGATCGCGTTTTTGAGATGCACGCGCGTGTTGGGCAGAAACTTGAAGACGACGAAGCATGCGACCGAAAGCATGAGGACTTCGGTGATGACTGTCGAGAACGGGTTGTTGGTGATCTCGCTGGGGATGAACTGCGTGGCCTGGAAGATCGAATAGGAAATGAGCAGCGGGCCGAGCGTGACGACGGCATAGAAGAGGAGGAAACGGAGCCAGAGCGCGCGCGACTTGGTGACGTGCCAGATGTCGTTGAACGTGTCCTCGATGTGGACGAACAGCATGACGGTCGTGATGATGAGCGAGATGAGGCCGACGGGGCCCAGGCCGAGCTCGTAAGCGCGCGTGAGGCTGTCCGTGAGGAAATTTGCGATCGTGTCGCCTGCGATCGGGATGACGAACTCGTTGATGCGCTTGACGAGTTCGGGGATGTTCGCCTCCTTGTTGAACGTGATGATGAGGCTGGCGCCGACGATGAGGAACGGGATGAGGGCGAGCATCGTGGTGTACGTGCCGCTCGCGACGCGCGTGAAGAGGCGCATGTTCCGCACTTCCGCGATGAAAAGGTCGACGAAGCAGAACACGGCGTAAAAGCAGCGTTTGGCGCGCGGCTCGTCTTCAAGGCCGTTCAGATAGTATTGCCGGCGTTTCTGTGCGATCTCGGAGATCAGTGTGGACCATCTGGACATATGGCGTGTACCGCGTGAAAGAGATGTTTCTGTGGGGCGTGCTGCGCGAGGTGTTCCCGTATTGGAAAGAGATCGGTGAGCGGATGATATCTTGAAGCGGATGCAAAAGTGCGGTAGAGAACACCGCGGACGCGGCCCAGTTTCGCCGCAAACAGGGGAATCAACGCATGTCGGACAGTACAGAAAAACAGACGAACCAGAGTGAACTTGATCGGCTTTCGCGCCGTTATCGGCATATCGGCTTTGCGATATTTGGAGGTCTTTCCGCGCTTTTGGCCGGCGTTCTGGCGTATGCCGCGGTCACGGGCTATATGGCCGGAGAGGTGTACGATCCTGTGACGGGCAAGAACGTGGTGGGCGGCCCGGAGCATCCGGAGCTTTTTGGGGCCGAGGTTTTGCCGGAGGCATCCCAGAAGTGAAGCGTCCCGGCGCATGATGCCGCCGGGCGTGACGAGGCCGGGCAGAGCCGTCGTGCCGGTCTCGTGTGAGCCGTGTGCCGTGCAGCCTTTTAGGCGGCACGTGCGGGCTATTCGATCTTGAGCGAGTTCACGACGGTGCGGCACCAGTTGCCCTTGAGCTTTTCCGGCGGCCTGTTGTAGTCGCTGGAGCATGTGACGATATAGGTCTGGCCGTCCTTGACGATCAGTGTCTGCTCCGATTTGATGTGGTAATTCTTCTCGTCGATGTCGATGTCGTATTCGGACTCGAAGATGAACGCCTTGTAATTCTTGGCAGTGGTGCCGGAAGTGGCTTCACCGATATTGAGATTTTTGATGAAGTTTCCGTTGGAGTTTTCGAGCACCTGCGAGTTCTTGAGGAGGCGTTCCCTGTAGGATTTGGCCATTTCCGTGGAGACGGAAGACGGCATGCCCTTGACGACCATGATGGAGAGGGAGGCAGAATAATTGGGCCTTTTGGTGTCGTTCTGTGCAGGCGGCGTGACAGTGTCGGCGGCGCCAGTCTTGATCTTTTCGGCATTGGCCTCGATCCGTGTCTGGTCTGCGCGCATGCTCGTATCCGTCTCCGAAAACGGCGGGTAGAAGATGACGTCGATCCTGGGGAAGGCTTTGGCCGTGATGTTACTGGGAAGCAGGGCCTGTTCTTCCATGCCCTTGACCGTGGCGGCATCCACGCGCACCCATCCTGCAGGCGGGCGGACGCTGTATCCGAGGTTGCTCCTGTAGTTCGTGCCGTCAAAAGAACCGGCGTGTGCCAGTCCGGGAAGCAGAGCGAGAAAAGCCGCAGCGGCGATGCGTTTTAGCATATTTGAGATCCCCGTTATGAAAAAAAAAGACAACAAACACGGGGCTTGTTGTCTCATAAAATCGTTGTCTTTTCAACGACCAGAATACGTAAAACGATCTTATGCCTGTGTGGCATTGAGCAGACGCGTAAGGCGGCCGATCTTGCGGTTGGCGCGTTTGACCGGGATGATGCCTTTGCTGGCGGCTTTGCTCAGTGTGGCGATCGTTTCGCTCAAAGAGGCATCAAGGCCTTCTTTGTTCTGGGCACAGGCTTCGCGGAAAGCGCGAATGGAGTGTTTGACTTTGGAACGGCCGGCACGATTGCGTTCCGTGCGGATGGCTGTCTGACGAATGCGCTTAAGGGCTGATTTATGATGAGCCACTTTTCTCTCTCCTCAAAGTAATTAAAAGTATGTGTTCCCCGGCACCCATATGATGCCAACACAACGGACGCGGGCTGATACCACTGCCTGCGTATTTTGTCAAGTGCCTAAAGTAGATTGCGCGAGAGACGCGCAGATCGCGTGTGACGCGGCTATCTGCGATACGCCGCGTGAGAGACGCGCAGACCGCGCGTGACGCGGCTATCTGCGATACGCCGCGCGAGAGACGCGCAGACCGCGCGTCTTTACCTGGTGCTCGCCTATGCCTGCCGGCATACGGCGCGCGATGGTCATGTCGGGAGCTCGCTGGCATCGCACAGCGTATAGGGGATATCGAGCGCGAAGCCGTAGCGGTCTGTCTGAAGGTCTGCGATGCGCATGAGCGTTCCCAGGAAATCGCGGTAGTCTTCGGGCAGGATGTTTTGGCAGCCGAGCGACGAGGCGTGCGTCTGGCTGCACGAGTGGATGTTGATCTTGATGGTCTGGGCATCGACGAATGCGGGATTGCGTTCGGCGATCTCGCGTTCGGCGCGCGCGATGTCGGAAGGCGAGATGTCGAGCGAATCGCCGGTGCTTCGGACGACCTCGATCTGCGAGGTGCCTTCGAGTGCGGCATAGCGTATCGAGTCTTCGGTGCGCTCGTAAAGCCAGTTTTCTGGCCATATTCTGTTTCGGAACATCGCTTCGGCGGTTTCGATGTGCGCCGGTTCGCGCGTGCGGTGCTTGCCGATTTTATAGAAATATTGCCCCAGGCAGAGATGTGCGGTGCCGTGCGGCCAGATGCTGCACGGGCTGGTCACGCCCATGAAGCACTGCACGTGCTTTTCTTTGCCTTCGCGCGTCATCAGCGCGAACAGCGAGTCGGCATAGTCTGCTTTGTTTGACGAGAAATGCGTGCGCGCGCCGTATGGCTGCTGCGCGAACATGCGCGCGCTTTCGGTATGGTGATAGCCGTCACCTGAGGGCGTGACGCCGCGTATCGCGAGGATGCTTGCGGAAAAAGGTTCTTCTGGCACGTAGCTGTGCAAGGCGAGCAGGATATCGGTCAGGCGGTCATATAGGGCGGCTTCGGTGCCCGACGTGCTGAGGGCGCATGTCGTGCGCCATAGGTTTTTGTCTACGCCGTATGTGCGGATTTTAAGCCGTGTTGTGAGATCATTGTTAAATGCCTCGTCCTCAATGAGTTTGAGGCGTGTCTGGGCATCAATGAAGCCGGTCGGCGCAAGTCCGTTGGCGCCTTGCCAGTCGCGCAATTTTTGAGGATAGCCGGCCCTGTCGGTGTTGAGGCACGCGCAGAGCCTGCCCAGCCAGTCGTATCGTATGCCGCGATCTCTGATGTGCATGAGAGGTTCCTAGGGGATGCGCAGAGGGGGTAGCGGCGTATGCGCGCAGCCGTCAGGCGAGCACATAGCCGCGCAGGGGGAGGCTTCCCCCTGCCAAAAAAATGCAGCTAAACAGCGGTTTTTCTATAGGCGGCGAGTCTGGCGATCGCGGCAGGCAGCGGGTCGTCTGCGCCGGGCATTTTATGGATTTCCTGACGGGCAAATTCCCAGGCTTTTTGGAGGATCCACGATACGGTGCGTTCCTGCCTTGCGGCCTCGTTTCGGGCTTCTTCGAGAAGTTCCGGGGGGAAATAGAGCGTGAGCTTCTGTTTTGTGGCCATCCTTGGTCTCCCATTGAGAAATGAATTGAGATATCATGGCGCGGGGCGGCCGTGGTGGTCGTTCCGTGCAATCGGCATGCGTCATAACGCGGCACAGGGGAGTTGGCAAATTATGGCATTTTGTTATCACGCGCCTCACCACCTGGATGGCAATTACAGTGTGAGTCCGGCGGATTTGCGGTCATGGGAGCATGAGGAGATCGAATCGAAGGCGTGTCGCGGCCGCGAGCTGATGGAGATCGCGGGGCGATCGGTCGCGATGCATGTGCTTTCGCGTTATCCTGAGACGCAGGAAGTCCTTGTATTCTGCGGCCCTGGGAACAACGGCGGGGACGGATTTGTGGCGGCATCGTACCTGTCGCGATGCGGGATCGACGTGCATCTGTTTGTCTTTTGCGAGGAAGCGTCGCGTACGCCGGATGCGCGTGAGATGTTCGAGCGCGTTCGCGGTCTGCCGCGGACGGTGCTGAATCATCCGGGGGATGCGAGCGTGATATCGGCGTGGGCGCGTCGCCGTAACCTTTTGATCATCGATGCCATATACGGGACGGGGTATCGTCCGGCGCATGACGCGCTTTTGTCGTGTGTCTGCGAGCATATTGCGGCGCGCGGCTGCCCGGTGGTGAGCGTGGATATCGCGTCCGGGATCGACGCGCAGACGGGATATCGCTGCAAGCCGGGTGCGGAGGAGTCGTCGAGCGCGGTTCAGGCGAGCGATACCGTGACGTTTGTCGCGCCGAAGCACGGTCATTTCTTTGGGGATGGTCCGGCGTACAGCGGGGATCTTTTCTGCGTGGATATCGGCCTAGGCGCGTGGCCGCGCGATCTGAAGCGTGCGCTTGTGCTGAGCGATGCGTGGTGCGTTCGTGCGTACTGGGGCTTGTGCCGTCGCGCGCCGGATGTCCACAAGGGCAAATGCGGCCATGTGGGGATCGTGGGCGGTCATGAGACGATGCCGGGGGCATCGTGTCTGTGCGGTCGTGCGGCGCTCGTGTCTGGAGCCGGTCTGGTCACGGTGGGCGCGCGTCACGGAATGCGCGTCGATGACGAGCTCATGGTGCGCGAGCTGTGCGCGGATGGCCGTCTGGATGCGGGCGCGTTAGAGGCGCTTTTCGGGCGCGCCGACAGCCTTGTCGTGGGGCCTGGGCTTGGGCGTGACGATGTGGGGCTGGATATCGTCCGTCGCTGTGCGGGATATCGCGGCGCGCTCGTCCTGGATGCGGACGCGCTGTGGGCGGCGGCGAAGCTCGATCAGGCATACGAGG
Source organism: Pseudomonadota bacterium (assembly GCA_017555665.1). Classification (GTDB taxonomy): domain Bacteria; phylum Myxococcota_A; class Bradymonadia; order UBA4248; family UBA4248; genus UBA4248. Next base: position 7,961 of record JAFZFY010000004.1, read on the forward strand.
CGGCGGCGTGTTTTATGACGCCGCATCCGGCGGAGGCGGCGCGTCTTTTGGGCGTGACCGTGCGGGAGATCTTGGGGGATCCGCTGCGGTATGCGCACGAGATCTCGGAGAAATACGGCGTGACGACCGTGCTGAAATCGCATGCGACCGTTGTCGCGTCGCGCGAGACACGGTCGCAGCCGCCGCGCTTTGCGGTGCTGCCGTACCCGAACCCGGCGATCGCGACAGCCGGTGCTGGCGATGTGCTGGCTGGTGTTCTGGGCGGCCTTCTTGGGCAGCGCCGTTGCGGCGCGCTGCCTCGGGCGTTCGACGCGTTCGACATCGCCTGCATGGCCGTGAGCGCGCACAGCGCGGAGA
>JAFZFY010000383.1 GCA_017555665.1 Pseudomonadota bacterium
CGCCGTATTGCGCAGCAATAGGCGACCCGTAATCCAAAGCCATAAACGGAGGGATGTGAAATGAAGAAGCTGTTGATCTGGATGCTGGTCAGTCTGTTCCTGGCTGTAGCCATGTCGGGATGCGGCCCGTCGCTCAGGGAATACATCGGGATGTCGAGCAGCTATTCGAGCAAGGTGACGGCGAAGAATGTGGTGACGGTGGATATCGGGTCGACGGACACGGCGGCATCGCACAGCAGCGGCGTGTTCGGGATGGTGGGGACGGCAGTGAATATTGCGGCGGACGTGAGCGCGATGGCGATCAGCGGCGATCAGGAGGCGAGGCTTCGGCGGATCGTGGATCCGGCGGTGATCGGGGCGCTCGTGTCAGACGGTTTCGATGACGCGTTTGCGGACGAGACGCATCTCGAGATCGCGCCGAACGGCTCCAATCCGGACCTCCGCGTGCGTCTGACGGTGAAGCGTTACGGTCTGTGGGCGGATTCGCTCCTGTCGCCGATGAATTTCTTTATGGAGGCGCAGATATCGATCATTTATACGCCGGAGATGAAGGAGATCTACACGAACGGCGTGTCTCTGATGCGCGAGGTGTCGACGGTGTTTTCGGAGATCGCGAACGCGCTGGACGCGACGGTGACGGGGACGGCCTATGCGACGGTGCCTAGGACGCGTCGCACGCGTGACAAGCTGGCGGCGATCGACGATGCGGGGCGCCTGGTGAGCGGCGCGGCGAACCTGACGGCGTTTTTCGGGCTGACGGACGAGGAGATCTCGACGATTTTCCAGTACATGGCATACGACACAGGCGTTGTGATTTCGGACAGGCTGATGCGTGCGATCTATCGGTGAGCATGTCTGGCATGCATGGATTGGGGAATATCAATCGCGCGCGTGAATCGTCTTGATGAGAGCATGTCTGGCATGCATGGATTGGGGGGATGGGGGACGGAATGGCGCGCAATCGCGCGCTTTTTTTTCACCGTAATCCATTGAATGATTGCCAAACCCATGTGACAAGGGTTAAATAAGAGCGCTTTTTTGTGTGGATCTCAGACGAAAGGAAAGCCCGTGATACAGCCGAAAATTTTTGGGAAGTTCATTTTACTGGAGCGCGTCAGCGTAGGCGGCATGGCGGAGGTGTACCGCGCGAAACTCCTGAATGCGCCTGAATTTGAGAGATTTTTTGCGATCAAGCGGATCCTTCCGAACCTGGCGGCTGACAAAGAATTTGTCACGATGTTCATCAACGAGGCGAAGGTCGCGGTGGATTTGGAGCATCCGAATGTCTGCCAGATATATGAGCTTGGCCGCTTGGGAGAGTCGCATTATATCGCGATGGAATACATTCCCGGACGCGACGTGACGGCGATCCAGAATTACTACCGCAAGCAGAAGAAGATCATGAGCGTGAGCCAGGCGTGCTTTATCATGGCGCAGGCGGCTCAGGGTCTGGATTATGCGCACCGTGCGGTGGATGCGAACGGCCAGCCGCTGGGACTTGTGCATCGTGATGTGAGCCCTCAGAACCTGATCGTGACGTATGACGGCGTGGTGAAGCTGATCGATTTCGGCGTGTCGAAGGCATCGCAGAAGACGGCGCACACGCGCAACGGCGTGATCAAGGGCAAGTTCAGCTATATGAGCCCGGAACAGGCGATGGATGCGCCAGTGGATCACCGGTCCGATATTTTCGCGCTGGGCGTGCTTTTCTGGGAGCTTCTGACGGGACGCCGTCTGTTCCAGTCGGAGAGCGAGTTCGCGATCATTGAGATGATCACGGAATGCAAGATCGAGAAGCCTTCGAAGTTCAACCACATGGTGCCAGAAGCGGTCGACCAGATCTGCATGCGCGCGCTCGAGAAAGACGTGAACATGCGCTATGCGTGGGCAAGCGAGATGGTGGTGGATCTTCTGGACTTCATCAACAGCTGCAAGACGCCGTTCACGCAGTGGCATCTTCAGAACTGGATGTGTTCGACGTTCTCGAAGGAGCTTGAATCGGAATGGGAGAAGCTTCCGATATTCAAGTCGCTGAACACGCAGGAGGATGTGAACCGCTACAATGCGGAGCACGCGGAGGAGTACACAAAGGCGGGGCAGTCGAATGCGTCAGAGTCGGACAGCGCGTTTTCGTCGGATGCGTTGAGCGATGCGGACAAGGCGGAGGCGGCCAAGGCCGATGAGAAGTTCCAGAGCAAGCTGGCGAAGCCGGCGGGTGGCGGGCTTCCGTCGCTTCCTCCGATTCCGGGACGCGGCGTGAAGAGCCCGGCAAGCCCGAGCAAGTCGCTTCCGAACGTGAAGGCGATCAACATCAACGATCCGGGGTCGAAGTCTTCAGAAGATTCGAAAGTGTCAGGCGCGAGGCTTTCGATATCCGCCTCATCGCTGAGCGAGAACGAGGAGGATGTGGAGCTTGAGCCTGAGGGCGTGGCACCGACGGTGTCGGATCCGCAGATCCTGATGATAAAGCGCGCGGAGACGAAGGCGCGTATGCGCAAGGTTCTTGTGGCGATGATCCTGGGGATCTGTGTCGTGTTCATCACGATCCCGATCCTGATTCTTGCGGGCAAGATCAGGGTTCACGAGGTGGAGGTGGAGCTTCCGACGAGCGCGACGCTTCTGATCGAGATCGTGCCGGAAGCCGGAGACACGCATACGGCGCTCTATCATTTTCCGAAAGGGGAGGAGTCTGAGATCGCGAGCAAGGACGGCAATATCGCGAATTTTGAGGGCCTTGTGGCGGGTGACTATCTTGTAGAGGTGACGAAGGAAGGCTATACGCCGGAGTCATTCCTGCTGAAGCTTGAGAACGGCAAGTCGGAGAGCCGTCTTGAAATGACGCATCAGCTGCCGCAGAAGACGGAATATGTGGTGAATGTGGAGCCTGAGGATGCGCATATTTTTGTGAACGGCGTGTATATGCCAGGAGAGGGATCTGAGCGTCGTATCGAGGGCATCGTGGGCGCGCCTTATGCGGTGCGCGCGTTCAAGCTCGGCTATGAGCCCCAGACGCTGACCGGGAATGTGGAAAACGACATGGTTCTTGACCCGATCGAGCTCGTGCTTGGGAGCCCGGTGACCATGACGGTGGCTTCGGAACCGCCGCGCAGCCCCGTGACCGTGACCTCGAACGGCAAGGTTATCAAGCGCGGCGAGACGCCGCTCTTTATCGATAACGTGGACGTGACGAGAGATCTGACGATCGAGGTGAAGCGCTTCGGTTATCAGACGTGGTCTCAGAGCGTTGATTTCGATTCGCTTGAAAGCGGCGATATCCGATTCTTCGCCGATCTGAAGCCAGTAGAATAGTTGTTGACAAAAGCGACGCGGAGGCGTAAAAGTTTCCGCGTTTGTATTGTGCGGTTTGTGAAATGCAGACTGCGTTTCGTTTCTTTTTCTTCTTATTTCGAGAATCTAGTCTATGACAAACGCGATTGTGAATGCCGGCGGTTTTTTTGCATCTGATGCTGTGGAACGTCTTGCAGCGTCCGACCTCTATACGAGCGAAGAACTTTCGGAAAAATTCGAGCACCTCTGTGAACACTTTGAGCGTCATCATGCGCATCTGAATGATGAAGCGACAGCGGCGCAGGTCGGATTTTTCCTTGTGAACCGTGCGCTCCATATTCTTGGCTATGCGCACAGCCACAATGAACCTCTTGGCGAAGATCTCCGCGTGGAATATACCCTTTTCAACAGCGCCAATGCGTTCCTGGCTCATGTGAGCGGCCGTGGTACAAACGCATTCTTCAATGGCGCATGCGGCATCGGCAAGCTGGCCGCTTGGGCAGCCAATCTCGATGAAGCCGTCAAAACGGACGACGGCAGTGTTGCTGAACCGCCCGCAGCCGAACTCGACGAGCAGATGCGCGCTACGAATCTTCAGTGGGCGATCCTTACCAATGGCCGCATCTGGAGACTCTTCCACAAAAATACATGCGCGATGCTCAACACCTATTTCGAGATGGATCTCCTTCAGATCCTCGAATCCCGTGATAAGGACAGCTTCAAGATTTTCGTGAATGCGTTCTCCGCAAAGGCGATTTCCTTCGATAAATCGGGCTCCTGCCCCGATAAGAAGCTCCTCGGCTAATCCTTAACCGTCGTAGTCTTTGAGCCTCCACAGTGTTTCTGCGGGGGCTTTTTTTTGGCTTGCGCTTACCCATGATTGGGGTACTCAAAGTGAGGTGTTTCCACGCTTGTTGTATAGTGCCCACTTTTTTTAATGCATTTATTTGTAAAAAATGCGATATTCTCAAATAGCAAGTTTTTATTTCTTTAGAATGTGTTTCATTCGGGTGTTTGTGTATGTATCTATTTGTATGGTGCAGTTCACAAAATTTTGGAGCGCGGTGGCGGTTCACCGTCAGAGGCGTGTTGTGTAAAGTGTGATGTAAAATGGCCAGTAATAGTCAAAAGATCGCGAATCTCTTGAAGCAAGGGATTGAAGATCGTTTATACAGTGGTGCTCAGTTGGTCGTATCGGATGCCAAGCGAGATGTTCTGAGCCTGAGTGTTGGCAATACGCGCTATCCGCAGGGACGCGGTGAATTAGGGAGTCAGCCGGTTCATGTCACGTCCGATACGCTGTTTGATATTGCGAGCGTGACGAAGCCTTTGTCGACGGCGACGCTGATGATGTGCGCGGTGGAAGAAGGGAGATTTTCGCTAGACCAGAAGCTGATATCAGTTTCCGGAATTCAGTTTCCGTCGTGGCTTCTGGCGAACACGGTGGGCGATCTTCTGAGCCATCAGACGGCGCTTCCGGCATGGGTTGATTTTCACGGTACGATTCCTCGTATGGAGGATCACGAGGGCGCGTCACGATATTTTGAACTCGTGTGCAAGCGTCTTTCGCCGCGTTCGGATGGCAAGACTTGGTGCTATTCGGATCTGGGATATATTCTTTTAGGTCTGATGCTTGAACGCGCGTATGACAAGTCTTTGATGGCGCTGTTTTCGGAGCGGGTGAGCATTCCGCTGGGGCTGGGGGGCAAGCTGCTTTATTGTCCGCTTCACAGCGTATCGTGTGCTGATATTGCGGCGACGTGCCAGTATATGGGGGCGTATGTGCAGGGGCATCCGGATGATGCGAACGCCCGGGCGATGACGCATGTTGCTGGTCATGCAGGGCTTTTTGCGACGGCAGAAGCGATATCGTCGTATGTCCGCGCCATGCTTTCTAAAAACTTTGTCTGCCAGCCGGAAACGGTGCGCAGGTTTATCGAATACAGAAGCCCGAACACGCCGTTCGCGCTTGGGTGGGATCGTCCGACATCGGAGGATTCACTTTCGGGCCGCCGTCCCGGTGAAAATGTGATCGGGCATCTCGGATTTACAGGGTGTTCGGTTTGGATCGATCTGGACACGAAGCGCAGCGTGACGCTTCTGACCAACCGCACGCATGCGAATTCGGATCCGGGGTCTCTTGCGCCGCTTCGCCGCGAGATCTATCGCAGGTGCTGGGAGCTTTAAGGCTTTTCAGACTTCAGTCGCCCGCTTTGCGGGCACGCCCTTTCCAGTCTGGCGTGGGGGGGATTGTCTCATTATCATGACGGGCACCATCGCCGTGTGTGACGGGATATGTGTCGAGATGGGGCTTGAACGGCGGCGATTTCGCGCGTGCGTATGGGGCGTGTGTGATGTTTTCGTGACATCGTCACGAAGTTTTTATTGCGCCGCGTGTTTTCATGATAGAAGGGGGCGCCAGTGCTGTCTGGCACGGTGTGCGAAGCGTTGTTCAGGCTCATTTTTGCTCGCGCTATGCGTCTCGTTCTCCGTCGGGGCTGGGGACTTTTGCATGGATGATCGGGCAGATGCAGGTTTTGAGGGCTTTTCTGCACCTTGGGGTATCTGGCGGTTGAGCGTGTCTGATTGAGGAGGGACAATGTCCTGTATCGCATCTCTTGACATTGGTACTGTGCGTATCGGCGTTGCGGTTTCTGACGCAGATCGCAAGGTCGCACTCGCTTATGGCACGATTCATGTCGGGCAATGTGCTGATCCGTGGGCTGAGATCGGGCGGATCCTTGCGCAGGAAAAGATCACGCGTGTGGTGGTGGGGTGGCCGCTTGAACTGGATGGCAGCGAAGGGGCGGCAGTGCGGCGCACGCGCCAGTTTTTGAGCCGTCTTCGCCAGCAGTGCCCGAATCTGAAGATCATCCCGCAGGATGAGCGTTTGACTTCGAGTGCTGCAGAGCATGCGCTTCAGGAGATGGAAACTCGCGGCTCTCGAAAGAAAGCGCATGTGGATGCTATGGCGGCTTGTCTGATCCTTCAGATGTATCTGGATCGGATGCAGGCTGCGCGTTCGCGTGAAGTGGCAGGTGGGGGCGCGGCTTGTTAGGGGACGTTCTCGATCCCTGCTGTGGCGGTGGGCTTTGGGAGGCGATCTGTTGGGCTGATGCCGGTTTTGTGAAATTTGCGTGCACAGGGGGCCTTTATTGCGAGCGAGTGTGTTTGGGAGGAGAGGATGAAGCTATATCTCATTGATGATCGCGGTGTGACCGGAGAGTATGCAGATTTTTTGAACGCCCATCGGGACAGTCTGCCGTCATTTGAGCTTGAAGTGTTCACGCATTTTTCACCGCTTCTCGATGCGATTCATCGTCAGATGCCGAGCGCGATTCTTGCGGATATGCGTTTTGACATGATTCCGACGGAAGAGCTTTATGGCGATATCGACGCGCTTGCAAACACGGAGCAGTTCTGCGGCAATCGAGAACGCGCGGAGGCTCAGATACGCGGGATGCAGGGGCTGCTCATCTGCCGTGCGCTTCGAGAACAGCGTATCGGCGTGCCTGAGATCCTGTTTGCTTCGCTGGCACCTCAAATAGCTGCGAATGTCGTGCGCCGTCTTGCGCCGATACGCATCATTGAGGGGTTAATACTGAGCGATGTCCGCGACGCGCTTAGAGAGATCGCGGTCTTTCTGCCGTAACGAATTTTGGTGGATTCACGGCGGCATCGCTTCGTTTTGAGGACATTTCGTGTACGGCGGGGGCGTGGCGCAGCCGTCGTGTGGCCTGCCGTATGGCGAAGCCATAGGCAGGCTGGGCGCGCGTATCGCGATAGCGAAGCGCGCCCGCACACCAAAAGACACGGCATCCATTTTAGCCGTATTGAATCGCGCGGGCAAAGCACCGAGATGCGCAGGTCATTGAAAATAGCGGTCTTGCGGCATGGATGTCGTTGCTCTCGATGCCGTGTGTTTTTTATTTCACGGGAACGTTGACAGACTATACCGATTGGTATAATACCGTGTGTAAACCTACCGAACGGTAGGTAGTGTGATTACGGCATGAGACCGCGCAGATGCGCATGGGAGAGAGATATTATGGATCAGAGCAAAGTGGCATTGAGTTTGTCGGCGGAGGGTCGCTGGTTTGAAGGCGGCGTGCTTTATCATATTTATCCGTTGGGGATGCTCGGGTGCAGTCGGAGGAACGAGGGCGGCGCGGTGTGTCATCGTCTGCCAGAGCTGGCGGGGCTTGTGGATCATCTGAGGGCGCTTGGGGTGACGGCTGTGTATTTTGGCCCGTTGTTCGAGTCATCGACGCACGGCTATGATACGATAGATTATTTTCATATCGACAGGCGTCTTGGCAGTGACGATGATTTTCGGAATCTGGTGGATTGTTATCATGAAGCGGGGATCCGCGTGATCGTGGACGGGGTGTTCAACCATGTCGGGCGTGGATTTTGGGGATTCCGCGAGGCGATGCAGGAACGGGATATGGCGCGGACGCGCGACTGGTTTGCGGGGCTCCGCTTTGACGGGCGCTGCCGTGACGGCGTGAGTTATTCGACCTGGGAAGGGCATGAGGAGCTTGTGAAGCTGAACCTTGACCATCCCGGCGTTCGCGGTCATTTGCTGGATGCGGTGTCGTGGTGGATTTCGGAATTCCATATCGACGGGATACGGCTGGATGCGGCTGACTGCTTGAGCCAGGATTTTGTGCGTGCGCTGCGCGCGCATGTCGATCGGATCCGAAGCGATTTCCTGCTTGTGGGCGAAGTGATCCACGGGGATTATCGCGTATGGGCGAATGGCGGCATGATGCACGGGACGACGAATTACGAGGCGTACAAGGGGCTTTGGTCATCGCATAATGACGGGAATTTTCATGAGATCGCGTATTCGCTGAACCGCCAGTTCGGCGCGGGCGGGATATATCGCGACCTGGAGATGTACAGTTTTGTAGACAATCACGATGTGGATCGGATTGCGACGAAGCTGAGGAGCCCGTATTCGCTGTATTCTGTGTATGCGCTGATGTTTTTAATGCCTGGCTGTCCGTCGATTTATTACGGCAGCGAGTGGGGGATATGCGGCAGGAAAGGGCGCGGGTATGATGCGGACGTGGCGCTGAGGCCGGCAGTATCGGTCAGCGATCTGTCCGTGGGGCATGTGTCTGAATCGTATGAGTCGGCAACATTGGAGGATGCGCTGTGCCGATTTTCGCGAGTGCGCCGCAGCGAGGCCGCGCTGTGCTGGGGGAACTATCGACAGATTGCGGTGACGGCCCAGACGTTGACATTCGAGAGGACATGGGGGATGGAAACGGTCATCTGCCTTGTGTCGGACCAGCCTGTATCGCAGATGCAGAATTTGAGCGGCGTTTGTGATGGCAGGTATGTCGATATCCTCAACGGCGGCGAGGCGTTTGAGGTCCGTGGCGGCCGGCTGGAGATAGAATTTTATCCGCACTGGGCGCGCGTGCTGAAAAAAGTCAGCTGAGGCGCATGGGCTGGTCAGTCTTCGCCAAAGGACTTGGCCGGCCTGATTTTCCGGATGGGGATATTTTTTTCCATGAGAGCGGCGTAATTCGAGATCTCTTTGGCCATGCCCATGAGGAGGTGGTATTCGTCGTTGTGGAGATCGGCTCTTGTGAGGAGGTTGTGCACGCGGTGGATGGCGGTATTCGGGTCAGGTGATTTGTAATAACCGATTTCGACGAGTGCAGATTCGAGTGTTTTGAGGAGCCTGAACATTTCATCCTGTGTGGCAGGACGTGTATTTGGCGCGTGATTTTCGAGAGGCGTGGCATTTTGCACGCGATTGCCGGGCGTGCGTGCCTGTCTGAGGAGTTCGTAAGCGGCGAGCAGAACGGCTTGCGCGAGGTTGAGGCTCGTGTAGTCGCTTGTCTCGATATGGACGCGGCAGGAGCATCTGGCGAGTTCTTCGTTTGTGAGTCCCGATTGTTCTCTTCCGAAGACGAAAGCGATGGCGAGATCTTGTTCAGCGAGCGCGAGGCTTCTTGAGACGGCAGATTCCATGTCGAGGGACGCCCATGTCTGCGTGCGTTTTCTTGCGCTGAAGCCGTAGGATTCGTGAATGCCGGTGAGCGCTTCGTCGAGCGTGCTGAATATCTCGATATGATTGAGGAGATCTTCGGTTCGGTGCGCGGATATCTGTGTGCGAGAGAGATCCATGTCAGCGGGATTGACGAGGGCGAGTTTCGAGAGCCCCATGTTTTTCATGGCTCTCATGACGTTCCCGACGTTGATCGGGTTCTGAGGTTCGACAAGGATGATCTTAAATAAATCGAGTCGTTTCATGTTCGGTCATCAATAAAGAAGCCCGAAAGCGTCATGCGTGGATGCGCTTTCGGGCTTCGAGCAAAGAGGGATCAGGGATCAGTCGCCGAGGAAAAAGTTATTTTTAGGTTTTCGCCTGAAGATGGCGGGTGCATCGTAATCTTCTTCGGCGGGCGCATCATCGGGCTTGCTGATGATCTCGTTGACAGCGGATCTTGCGGGTGATTTTTCGCTGGAGGCGCGGCTGACGGCGGCAGAGATGGTGGAGGATCTTGCAGGCTGTGCCGCAGGATTGTACTGCCCTGATGCGGGTTTGGCGGTTTGGACGGACTCAAAGACATTCGGCGACGGATAGCTGTTGGAGATGTTTCCCGGCATATAAGAAGGGGAGACCTGTGGCTGAGCCGCAGGCGCGGTCATGTTTGCCTGCGCGTCGAGTTCCTGAAGTTTGTTTGCGATCTCGAGGCTCTGGTCGCTGAGGAAATCGCGGCTGGGTCTGTTTGTGGCAGCGATGCCAGGGGAAGAGACCGGCTGGAGCGCGGGAGACGTGTTTGAGATGGCGGACATCGGGGACTGGACATTCTGCGGAGTCATGCCGTATCCGGTGTTGTAATTGGTACTGAACGAGCGCTGTATCGGCGTCTGGAATACGGGGGCATCCGCAGCATTATCGGCGTTTTCGAAACCGGTCGCGATGATCGTGACTTTGATTTCTTCGCTATCGTCTTCGCGAACGATATGTCCCCAGATGAGGAGCGCATCGTCTGCGAGGGAGTCTTCGATGAGCGTGGCGGCTTCGCTGATCTCGCGCAGGGAGGCAGATTTCGGGGCAACGATGTTGAGGAGAACGCTCTTTGCGCCTTGAATGGAGATGCCGTCGAGGAGAGGTGAGCTGATGGCGGCTTCGGCGGCATCCGTAGCGCGATTCGGGCCTTCGCCGACCCCCGTGCCCATGAGCGCCATGCCTTGGTTTCTCATGACGGTCTGCACGTCGGCGAAGTCGGTGTTGATTTTGCCGTGATACTGGATGAGTTCGCTGATGGATCTGACGGCGTGAACGAGGACACTGTCGGCGGTTTTGAAAGCATCGAGTATAGTGAGCTGGTCGCCAGCGATCTGGAGGAGCCGTTCATTCGGAATGGTGATGAGGGTATCGACATTTTGGGCGAGCGCGTTGATGGCTTCATCGGCAATTCGCTGTCTTTTTTTGCCTTCAAACCTGAAAGGCCGGGTGACGATGCCGACGGTGAGGGCGCCGAGCTGTTTGGAGATGCCCGCGATGATGGGCGCTGCGCCGGACCCCGTACCGCCGCCCATGCCAGCGGTGATGAACACCATGTCAGCCCCCTTCAGATATTCCTGAATCTCGCCGGTGGATTCCTGTGCGGCTTCTCTGCCGACATCAGGATTGGAACCAGCCCCAAGCCCGCGCGTGCGCTGTTGACCGATCGCGATTTTGGTGTCGGCCAGATTTGATGAAAGAGCCTGAACATCCGTATTTGCGGCGATGAATTCAACGCCATCGACATGTTCCTCGATCATAGTATTGACAGCATTTCCGCCGCCGCCGCCAATGCCGATGATCTTGATGCAAGCGCCAGGCATGTTAGGGGTGACAATATCCATCATTCCGTTCCTCCTTAAGTATATGATCATCCATGATTGAAATGATGCGTTTTTTCCTGAACAAGATCCATCGCAGAAATTTCAGTCGGAAAATGACAAAATGCGAGATAGCACATCACGCAGAAGTTTCGTTTTTCCGATCAAAGTCTTCACTATCTTCCCTGAATCGCCCTCGGCTTCCCTGCACTCTGATGCGATCGTCGAAAAATCTGCGATGAATCCGCTCAAAAAACCTCTTCATCACGTTCTTGATTAGGGTAAATTGTTTTGGGCAAGGGTGCAAGTGATTTTCCACGGGGTATCGCTGAGGTCTAGTATTGGTGGGGATTTGTCGCGAAAAAAATAGTCTATTGCGCGTTGTGTCATGTTGCGTCAGCGTGTGGATGGTGCAGGGCCTGCATTTATCCGGGTGGGTGTGCATGTCTATGGCTTTTCTAGGCTCTGCTCTGTGACTGTGGATATGGAGTTTTAGGCTCGTCCCGCCGTTTTTGCGTCGTCCTCCCCGAAGGGGAGGCGTGGGTTCGCTGACGCTCACGCAGGATTTAATTCGGAATTCGGAATGCGGAATGCGTAATTTGCCCGCTCTGCCGTTTTTGCGCCGCATTCCGCTCCGCATGGGGAAAAGCATTATCCTGTGCAGATGCGCGTTCTGAGGCTTTATGGGAGGTGGCGTGGCGGAGTGCGCCAAGTCGGGTGAATCGTAACCGGATAAAAAAGGTCACGCGCGGCAGGCTTGACCTTAAACGCAAGTGTGGGGTATGATAAAGCAGTTGGGTCTTGTTTTGAGAGAGGAACCGATATGAAACAGATTTGGGGAATAGTGGCGGTATTATCGTTATTGATGCTTGTGAGCGGTTGCGGCAAGTTTGGTCCAGACGCGAATTCCGGTACGGACGGCGACAGGCTTGGCGCGATAGCGATAAATATTGACGATCTCGTGCTTGACTATGTGTCATGTATGGACGGCGACAAGACGGACTGGAAGTATTTTGTTGTGCCTGCTGAGACCCCGATCGATGTGACGTTTGCATTTGACAACCCTGAGGCATTAGGGACGGTGGTCATCCGTAAGGCAACAGGCGAGGAGATCAATCGTCAGAGATTTGTGGCGGGTTCTCGGATGAAGATGACGTTTAACGCGCTTCCAGGTCATTATTTTCTAGAGATATTCTGTGAGGCGTATCATTCGGAATACACATTAGAGGTGTCGATACCGCGTTAAAGCTGCGGGGGCGGCGGGATCACAGGGACAGAGTGCATTTGAAGGGGTATCGAAATGGCAGCTCGACTGACGTGTGCCGCGAAGTCGGATGTGGGCTTGAAGCGGACGAACAACGAAGACAATTACGGGATGGTGCCGAGCCAGGGGCTTTATGTGCTAGCAGACGGGATGGGCGGACATGCATCCGGTCAGGTGGCCTCGACGATGTGTGTGAGCCATGTGGCGCAGTTTATCTGCGAGACAGCTCGCAAGCCGGGTTTTGAGTTTCCCTATCCGCCGGACAGCAAGCTGAGCTATGAAGCGAATCTCCTTGTGAACGCGATCAAGTATGCGAACGAGCGCATATTTATCCAGTCGTGCAAAGAGCGTTCGATGGAGGGGATGGGTACGACCGTGACCGCGATCATGAATTCGCCTCGCGGCCTGATTCTGGCGCATGTCGGCGATTCGCGCATATACCGTGTGCGCAACGGTCAGATCGTGCAGATGACGCGTGACCATTCGTTGTTGAACCATCTGCTAGATACGGGCGAGCTGAAGCCCGAGGATGCGAAGAATTTTGCGAACAAGAATGTGATCCTTCGCGCGATCGGTCTTAAAGACTATGTGGATGTGGAAGTGAAGGAGGTGCCGCGGGAGGCAGGGGACACGTATATGATGTGTTCGGACGGCCTGAGCGACATCGTATCGGAGTCGCTGATATGCCAGGCGATCACGTCCCATCCGGATCTTCCGGAGGCCTGCAACGAGCTGATCAGCCTTGCGCTGAAAGCAGGCGGTAAGGACAACGTGACGGTCGTATGCGTGCATGTGAATCCCGACGATGATGCGGTATCGCAGTCAGCGCCAGCGGTAAACCGAGGGGTTCCGCCTGTACCGGGTGGCGCGAAGCCGAATGCCGCGATGAATGCCTCGGCCATGGGCGCGCCGTCGCCGATGGGCGGCGCGGGCGGTCAGATGCCGATGGGTGGCCGTATGCCGTCAGCAGACGCGATGATGCAGCAGCAGATGATGCAGCAGCAGATGATGCAGCAGCAGATGATGCAGCAGATGATGATGCAGCAGCAGATGATGGGGCGCGGGGGATATCCTCCCGGCATGGGCGGCGTGGCGATGCCAGGCCAGATGAACATGGGCATGCCGATGGGCGGTCATGCGGGGATGGCGCCGATGCCGATGGGACGTCCGAATATCCCGGCGCAGGCGGTGGCAGCGCCTCAGCCTTCACAGCCTGCGAAGCCTCAGCGCATGCACTCGGTCCGCGAGATCGTGATCAAGGAGGCGCCTCCGGTTCAGCGCGTCATGCCGAAATTTATTGGCGGTGCCGGCCGTGGGGCTGGAATGGCGCCGGTTCCAGGAAAGCCTCGCCCTGCGAGCAACGAGGAGGGCAGCAGCACGACGCAGAGCGGCGTGCAGCCTGCAGTCAACACGCCAGCCGCGAATGCGCAGGAGAATAGTGGTGATCGCGTGAGCGGAGACGGTCTCCGCAAGGTGAACGAGATTTCTGCAGAGGATAAATCGCTTCTTCCCGAGACAGGGCTTCTTCTGAGCGCGCCGCCGAGTGCGGCTTCTGAATTCGATGACAGCAACGTCCGGACGATGACGGATATGGCCATTGTGGATGACGATACGCTGCGTGCGATCGAAGCGCAGCAGGCAGAGCGTGAAGCGTCGATGCCGGTGCCCGGTATTCAGGAGCTTGAGTCTGAGCCTGAAGAAGAGGATTGCGATAAGACGCGCATCAGCCCGATGCCTGGCATGATGGCTCCGAAAGCTTCTATCGCGTCGCAGCAGACGCAGGTCGTGTCGGCCGCTTCGGTTGCGCCTTCTCCGGCGCCCGCATCGCCCGCCCCTGCATCGCCCGCAGTCTCCGCGCCTGTTGCGCCTGCGGCCCCCACTGCGCCGTCGATGGAGCCGCCTTCGTTCAGTTATTCGCGTGTTGCGGATCCAGATCCGTTGCCGCCGAAGGGCTATGTGGCCCCGAAAGAGGCGATTCGGCCGCCAAGTTATGATTTCGATGACGACAGCATCGAGATCTCCGGAGGCATTGAGATGGGCGATGAAGACGATGATGACGATGTTACACGTCAGTATATTCGCCCGCCTTTCAACAGATGGTGACCCGGCATGCGCACAACGTCAGGGAATGCAGTTATTGCTGCACTGGCTGCAGTCTGTATCCTGTGCGGGTGCCAGTCTGAGAAGCGGAAGCCTTCCGAACTGAGCGATGATGAAAAGCTGCACTATCGGGTGTCGCTGGAATCGTCGCTCAGCGAGTCTGAGATGAATGATCAGCTTGCCATACGCCGGGAGATATTGGAGCGCACGAATTCCAATTCAAAGTATGAGGCAAGGCTATCCGAGGCGATGCAAGCCGCTCGCGATGTATTGGACGATGATATGTATGCTCGGCTTGAGGCGGCGCAGTCCCAATGGCTTCGTGGCGGACGCGGCGAGGATATCAATCGGCTCGTAAAAAACGGCGTGCCGGCGGCGGATGCTTTCGGGGAAGTGCTGAGACAGCGCATTGAATGGCTCAACCTTCGCACTTCGCGTGCGATGCTCGTGTCGATGCCGAGTTATTTTGGTGGGTATTACCGGAGTGATGACGGACGCGGGATCGAGGTTTACGACATGGGGGCGGAACATCTGACATTTGTGCTCAGGATGGATGAGGATGCGTTTGTATTCACGGCATCTGGGACGATCTCGGGTGAAGAAGCGGTCCTGACTTCGGAGACAGACGCTAAAGCGTCTGTGATCCTGAAGCGAGTGTCTGAGGATATGATGACGGTCATTGCCGGGGAATCGTTTGCGTCGAGCAGTGTTGCGTCATATCGCAGTCTTGTCGAGGGCAGTTTCGGTCGAGTCAAAGCGGAGGGCTATGATGTCTTCTCGCGTTGAAATGGAAGAGACCTGTCGGATCCTCGTGGAATCAGTATCTGGCTGGGCTGAGGCCAACCTTGTTCCGAGCGTGACTGCACGTGATGCTGCGGGGAAGTTCGACCGAGCGCTGTATATGCGTCTCGGCAGCGAGCTCGGGCTGTTTGGCGTGACATTGCCTGAAAGTCTTGGGGGATGCGGGCTCGACGTGTCTGCAACGATCGCGGTTATCGAGGCGCTGAGCAAGTCTGATCCCGGCATGGCGATGAGCTATCTGTCGCATGAGCTTTTGTTTGCGCATCAGCTTTACTGGACATGGGCGGGATATGGCGATGCGTTGCCATTGCGGCATGCGGATGTGCTGAAGCGGCATGTCTTGGGCGGCATGGCGATGACGGAGCCGAATGCAGGCACGGACGTGCTGGGCATGTGTACAAAGGCTGAGGCGACTGAAGACGGCTACCGCATCGACGGTGTCAAGCAGTGGATCACGAACGGTCCCGTTGGCGATGCGTTTCTTGTGTATGCACGGACCGGCGAGGATCGTCGCGCGATCAGCCTTTTTCTGGTGACATCGGATTGTCCTGGTTTTGCAAGGGCATCATGTGACGAAAAAATGGGAATGCGCACAAGCTCGACAGGCGTTCTTATGTTTCAGAACTGTCGTGTTCCGCGTGATGCATTGGTGGGGCGTCTTCATGAAGGGCTTCGCCCGATGCTTCGAAATCTGGCCGTGGAGCGTCTGGGGCTTGCGGCGCAGTCATGCGGGATCGCATGGGCGTGTTTTGAAGTCATGCGAGATTATTCTGTTCATCGCAAGGCATTCGGCAGGTCGATCGCGGAGTTTGGTCAGATACAGAAGATGTTGTCGGAGAGCTATGCCCAGTGTCGTGCGATGCGTGCCCTGCTGCAGGAAGGGGTTCGCGAGATTCTTGATGGCAGCCGTGATGCAACGGTAACGGCAGATGCCGTGAAGCTGTTTTGCGCGTCATCTGGCGAGCGTGTGAGCCGTGATGCCATCCAGGTGCTTGGGGCAAATGGCTATAGCTCTGCGTATCCTGTCGAGCGTCTTCACAGGGATTCGATCCTTTTGAGCATAGGCGGCGGCACGAATGAGGCGCTTCAGAAAAATCTGTCTCGCCTTGTGACTCGGTCATCATAGAGGGGATATGGCGGTTTCGGAAGTCAGCATCAGTCAAGTGCAGGCTGTTCTGGGAAGTATTCTGCGGACGGTGAGTGTCGAGCTTTCGGAATGGCTTGAATGCCAGCAATCGCTAGGCGCGGATTCTGTTCCGGCAGACGAGAGCGGTTATGGGCAGTGGGAGCCAGCCAGAGCGCCTGTTCAAGCGCCTTCTGCATCGCAGATCCCCGCGCGGGCATCTCATGAACGGCTGGCAGCTTCGTCCCCCAAGCCATCCGTTGTACCGGCCCAGGCGAAGCCGGGGATCGGGCTTGCGGGCTGTCTGGCATCTTTTAACGCGATGCGCAGTCCCGAAGTCGCTTCTGTGTCGATGGATCGGGAAGCGAAAACGGCAGCACTCGCCGGACTTCGGAGCCGCACGCTGGCTTGCCGTCAGTGCCGTTTGGGTGGGGTGCGCCGTGATATCATGTGGGGGACGGGGCCTGCGGATGCGTCCATCATGTTCGTTGCAGCGGGAGGGAACCCGCATGAGCTTGAGGTGGGGCGTATCATCACGGGGGAGGCTGGTGCGCTGCTTGATAAGATCATTGCGGCGATGGCGAAACTTCATCCCGAAGCAGCGCCTGATCGCATCTATATGACGAATGTGATCAAGTGTGCTAGCTTTCCGAATCAGGCGGAGCGCAAGGATGTCGCGAAATGCTGTCTGGGCATTCTGCGCGAAGAGGTACGTATCATCGCGCCCAAAGTGATCGTCGTATGGGGGCAGTTGGCATACCAGGCGATGTTTGGCGGGGATGCGCAGATCAGCCAGGTCCGGGGGGAGATATGCAAATTTGAGAATATCCCGACGATTGCGACGCATCATCCGTTAGAGTTGATTAAAAATGAAAATCTCAAGGGCAGGACGTGGGCTGATGTAAAGCTCGCGGCAGCGCAGCTGCCCCAGCGCATCTAATGAGGTTGTTATGCCATTTATTTCCATAGAGCATCAGGTTAGGACACCAAGGTCTCACGAGCTGTATAAGAAGATTACAACGGTGGGTGCTTCGGATGAGAATGATATTGTGTGCGCGGGCGGCGGCCTCGAGCCGACACATGCGATCATCTATCTCGAGAGCAACGGCTATGAGATCGAGCCGGCATCTCGCAAGAGCGAGATTCAGATCAATGGCAAGCGCATCAAAAAGAAGACGCCATTTGGACAGAACGACGAGCTCTTGATCGGCGATCTTCGAGCCCATTTTTCGCTTTGCTGTGAAGCTCAGGGGGACAACGCCGGCAATGCGGATGACTATGTGACGGAGGCGTTCCGCAAGCTGCAGCATCTGGCTGAAGATCTTTCGCAGGAATACAATGTGGAGACGCTTTTGACGCATGTGATGGATGATGTTATCGGGCTCGTCAATGCGGATAAGGGTTTTCTTCTTCTGATACGTGACGGCCGCATCCATAGCCAGGTGTCCCGCAATTTCAATCAGGAATCGATCGATGATAACCTGTTTTCGGATTCGATTGTGCGTCATGTGATCGAGAACCGTCAGCCGATTATCGTTCGTGACGCGCTCAATGACGAGCAGTTCAATTCGTCGAAAAGCGTGATCGATATGCGGTTCTGCAGTGTGATGTGCCTGCCACTGGTAGACCGCGGGGCGATCATCGGTCTGATCTATGTGGGCAACGACAACATCGTGAACCAGTTCAAGGCCCAGCATCTCGAAGCGCTGAGGGTTTTTGCCTCCCAGATCTCTTTGATTCTGGCGAATGCGCTTCTCGTGGACGATCTGATATTTGAGAACAAGAGTCTCGCGTCTCAGATCGACGATCTGAGATTTGGCAATATCATCGGGGACTGTCTGCCGATGCGCGAGGTGTTCAACACGGTGCGCCGCGTGGCGGGCACGGATGTGACGGTTCTGATCGAAGGCGAGACAGGTACGGGGAAGGAATTGATCGCGCAGGAACTGCACCGTCAGTCGAATCGTGCGAAGGGGCCGTTTGTCGTGATCAACTGCGGCGCGATTCCGGCGAATCTATTGGAAAGCGAGCTGTTCGGTCATGTCCGTGGGGCATTTACAGGGGCGATTCAGACGAAGCCCGGGAAGTTTCAGCAGGCGAACAAGGGGACGCTGTTTCTGGATGAGATCGGGGAAATGCCTCAGGATCTTCAGGTCAAGCTCCTTCGTGTCATTCAGGAACGCTGTGTGGTGAAGGTCGGGAGCAATGCTGTCGAGCCTGTGGATATCCGTATCGTTGCGGCGACGAACAAGGATCTGGAGCATGAGGTGCAGGAGGGGCGGTTCCGGGAAGACTTGTTCTATCGCTTGAATGTGATCACGCTGAAGCTCCCGCCGCTCTGCGAGCGTGGTGACGATGTGCTTCTGATCGCGCGCGGCCTGATCGAGAAATACGCCAAGGAGTTCAACATGGCGCCGAAGGCTCTGTCGCAGGAGGCGGTGGTTGCGATCCGGAAGTATCGCTGGCCTGGGAATGTTCGGCAGCTCGAAAACCGCCTGAAGAAAGCCCTGATACTGTCGACGCGAGCGCAGATCCAGCCGGCGGATCTGGATCTCATTCCTGAAGTGCTCAAGCCTGTGATGAGCCTTGCCGAGGCAAAGGACGATTTCCAGCGCCGGTATATCAATGAGGTTCTGGAACTGAATAACGGCAACCGCTCGAAGACGGCGCGCGATCTGGGCGTGGATCCGCGCACGATATTCCGTCACCTGGAAAAGCTGAACGAGAAATGAAACGGATCATGAATTTATGCCTGTTTACGGCATTTTTTTCAGTGATGGGCTGTGTGTACGTGGGTCCGGTGGAGGAAGAGCCTGACAGCATGCCTTATTTCAACGAGTTCACCGGCGTGAATCCGAGCATGGGGTTTGTAGAGGTGGATCTTTCGAGCGGCGGCACCCAGGAGTTCACATTGAAAGATTACGGCGATGATAACGAGGATCAGACGCTCTATCATCGCATGGTCGTGGACTATCGCGCGGCGGGGTTGACAGCGAATCCGATATCCGCCGTATCTCCGAAGCTGATAGAGCCGGGGCGCCGTGATAGCATCTACTACACCTTTCCGGCATGTTCGCTTCCCAAGCCGTACTCGGATGTGCTTGTGGACGGGAAGACCATAGATCTGTATCTGATTCTGTCGGATGAGGAGTTTTCTTACCAGAATCAGAACCCGACGCAGTCATTTTCGGATTTTTCGTTTCCGTTTGAGACGGTGTCAGGGCGCGGCGGCGTATGGGTTCATTGGACAGTGCGTTTTACGGGAAGCTGCCACAACTGAAAGCGGCGTGTGTGAGGGGGCGCGGTGCAGGGCCGCCGCCAGTGGCCTGCGTGATCCTGAAAGCGGCGTGTGCGGGGGAGCGTGTCGGGTGGGGGTATGAGCGGAGGGGCGGTGCGTTGTCAGGCGCGCCGGATTGTCAAGGATGTGGTTAAATGTGGTCAAAGCGGATTCATGAAAGAAAAGATATTGAAACGCATGGATGAAAAGGCTATAATGATAAATGGTGTTTGTATGGTATTTTGAAGACGGCAGTTCTTCAGGAGGATCGACATGAGAAAGGCATTTGCGTTAGTGGCGTTAGCGGCATTATTGGTGTCATCATCAGCGCTTGGTCAGGACAGCGGCATGCTTGAGGAAGCATCGCGTGGCGTGTCAGAGATCGAAGGGGTGATCAGTACAGGTCTTTCCAAGCTTGAAGAAGCCCGTGCGGAGCAGGATGTGCCACGTGTGGACTGTCTGAATTCGCTTCTGGTGAACGCCCGGGGATTTCTGAGCGTGGCACAGAGCGGGGAGTCGAACCTGCGCGATGCGATCAACCGCAACGATGTGGAAGCGCAGAATCATCATGCCAAGCTTGTGCAGCTTGCGGTCAGCAAGAGCCGGAATATCGAGGCGAAGATGTCGGAATGTTCGCGCGAGATGGTGGCGGTGTCCGGGTCGACCGTTCTGGAGACGAAGCGTACCTGCATGGTCGAGCCGTGTCTTGGCGGAGAGAAATATTATGATCCGGATCTGTCCAGGATACAGGGGACGATCCAGGCAAAAGCAGAGCCTGTACTTGATGGCGGCTTTGATTTTGACGATGAGGTGATTAATAAGCCAGAAGCGTCGCCGTATCAGTAAATAGAGCGTCTTCGGTCCGGTCATCTAAAAATTCAGAAGAAAGAAATACGGGATGTGGGATAAAATTTCAAAAATCTGTTTGGCCGCGGTGGTGTTCATGGCGGCCGGAAGCAATATCGCGCTGGCAAAGAATTCAGTGCCTGAAGCGGCAGGAATCCAGGCGGGTAATTTCGTGATTCATCCGGGCGTGGATGTGTCCGCTGGTTATGATATGCGCGATGAAACTGTGGATAATGAACACAGTGATGGCTTTGTGGATGTCGGCGTGCATCTGAATACCCATCTTCTCGACGAGACGACGACCAAGTGGGATAATAGCCTTGAGTTCAAGTGGCGTCAGTTCTGGGGGCTTGGCACAGCCGATACGAGCGGCGGTCCGAATGTCCGCGTGAGCACGGCGGCAGACATTTTCAGAGATCGCACGTTCCGTATCGCGCCGGCGGCCTCTTATTACTATGTCACTGATCCGGAAGACGACAACCTCAGAAAAGAGCTCGACAATCATCATGTCCGTGCCGGCGTGGATTTCTATATTCAGCCGGGTGCCGGCGCGATCTTCTCTCAGAAATTCGGCTATGACCTTTCGGGCAAGTTATACCCGGATCGCTGGGATACGTCGCATCTGACCCATCGCCTGACTTCTCTGACGCGCTGGAATTTCATGCCGCATACGAGCATGTCGCTGGATGTCGATTTCCGCATCGTGTCCTATATCGAGGATACGCATCAGCTGGTGAAAGGCGGGGAATTTACTGGCGAATATGCTGAGAACTTCACGTCTTATCCCATCCGTGTGAAGTATGATCTGACGGGTCTGTTGCTCTCCAGGCTGTCTTATGACCTCGGTCTCGGTTATGCCTATCAGAGCGATTCCGGGGATCTGGCAGAACACATGTTCATCATGAATGCCCGCCTGCGCTATGATTTTACAGAAGATGTCGGGCTCTTTGTCGAATATAAAAAAGATTTCGATAATTACAGGGAGTATGACTACTATAAATATCATCGCGTGACCTTGGGCTTTAATGCCCTGTGGTTTGAGCATCTTCAGACGGATCTCTCTGTCGGCTACGGCTTCTTTGACATTCAGGGCAGAAAAGACAGCACCTCGAATCTCGTCAATGCTGAAGCCAATATCTACTACCATTTTATCCCCGGCTTCAAACTCGGGGCTGAATATCACCTCCGTTACAGCACTGGTAGTTCGGATTATACCAAAAATATGTTCATACTCAGCCTAGCGTATGAGTATTAGGAGCGGCCATGCGTGGCTTCCCCCGTGCAGCTGAATGGATTACGGTCAGGTCTCTGACCGTAATTTTTTGTTTTTCCGCATGCCTCGCATGCGGATGTGCCACCACTGTCTCCAATGACTGGCAGGCACGCTTGAGCGCTTGCCCGACAAGCGAAGAACTCGGGCAGCTCATGCCATGGGACAAGCTTGAGATCCGTGTGTTTGGGCAGAGCGACCTCAGCGGTGAATACGAAGTTTCCCCGCGCGGGACGATTTCTTTCCCTAGGCTGGGCGAGATCTCTGTCGCAGGCAAACGGTGCGACGAGATCGAGGTGATCATTCGCGAAGGCCTTCAGGCCGACTATTTGCGGGACCCTTCCGTGACTTGTATCAATCGTGAGGTCTCCAAGACGGCTGTCACGGTCGATGGCATGGTTCAGAACCCTGGTATCGTTGAATTCCGCCCAGGCCTCATGCTTACCGACGTGATCGCGCAGTCGGGCGGACCTGCGGTTCGCGCAAAGACGGATGCCGTCGTCATCGTGCGGAAACATGACGGCATCTCCGAGTCCGTGACTGTCCCGTATCAGGATATCCTGCTCGGCAAAGAGCCGAATGTCTGCATGCATCCGGCTGATCTTGTTTACGTTCCGCAATCTGTATTCTGACATCTGCGCTCTGATGCGCTCTGTATTCTGATATGGCAAATACTCCTCAAGATAATGCTACTGCGTCTGAGGCGCCGGTCTTTCCAGTCCGTGAGTATATCGATATCATCTGGAGACGGCGTTGGGGCGTTCTTGGCGCGTTCGTGATCACCGCCGCGCTTGGGACGGTCTATACGCTCCGTCAGCCGAAGATTTATGAGGCGGTCACGGCCGTCATCATCAATCCGGAACCCGCTACCGCCACGCCTATCGAGCCTTCTGCCACGGAGCAATGGCTCATGCGCAACACGTATTTCGACACGCAGCTGCGCGTCATGCAGTCCAGAAGTGTCGCCAAGCGCGTGGTCGATGATCTCGGCCTGGAAAACGATATCGATTTCCTTGGACTCAGCGAGATTCAGGATCCGGACGAGCTGGCAAAACGGCTCGCTCAGGCAGATCCTGTGTCCAAGCTCTCCGGCATGCTCAAAGTCGAGGCCGTTTCCGGTACCAGGCTCGTCAATATCCGTGTGAAAAACAAGAATCCGGAACTCGCGGCCACGCTGGCCAATGCCATCGCTAAGGCGTTTTCCGAACAGAATGCCGAGCAGCGCCTTGTGACGCTCAACAACACATACGATTTTGTCGACAAGCAGTTCAAGGATAACGAGACCAGGCTTCAGGAAGCGCGGCAGGCGCTGAACGATTTTAAGGACAACCATCAGATCCTCTATTCCAATCCTGTCGAGCAGCAGAAGATCACCAATCAGCGTCTCGATTATCTCAATAACAAGCGCGTCGAGATCGAGACCGAGCGGCAGCACGCCGGATATGTCCTCAATGAACTCAAGAATATCCCGGTCTCCCTGAAAAATGTCCGCGCGTATAGCATCGTGGGGGAATCCGCGACGCTTGAGGCCGCCGTGGCCGATTGTACGGCACTTGAGCGCGAAGAGCGGAAGCTGCTCATCACTTACCTCGAAAAATCGCCGCAGATCGTCGCCATCCGTGAGCAGATCGATGCCTGCAAGTCCAATGTTCTGTCCAACATGAACAACATCATTCTGGGACTCACAGCCCGGCATCAGGCACTCGTCAAGCTCAACAATGAGATCAATAACGAGATCCGTGATGTGCAGAAAGAAGCGCTTGAGCTCGATCAGCTGCGGCTGCTCTATGAACAGTATGAGAGCCAGCGCATGGAGCAGGAACGGCTCTTTGAACTTTCCCAGAAAAAGATCAACGAGGTCAGCCTCCAGAAGCTTCTCGAAGTCAACAACATCCAGATTCTTGACGATGCCATGGCATCGCGCCGTCCGGTGAGCCCGAACTTGCTGATCAACGGCGCGGTCACGTTCCTTGCGGCGCTTATTTTGGGGCTGCTTGTCGGCTTCCTCCTTGAGCTTCTCGATATTTCAGTGCGTTCTCAGAGCGATATCGAGGAACGCGCGCGTCTGCCTTTCCTTGGCGCGGTGCCGAAATATCCGAAGACGAGCCAGTATTCTGGGCGAAAAGCGTATCGGTTTATCATCGAAAACCCGAATTCGCCGGTGTCTGAATGTGTCCGCACGTTGCGCACGACACTTTCATTCCTCCTCAAAAGCGACAGTTCCCATGTCCTTCTCGTGACCTCCGCACAGCCGCTCGAAGGCAAGACGATGACTTCGATCAATCTCGCCACGGCCTCGGCCATGGCAGGTCAGCGCGTTGTCCTGATCGAAGCCGACCTCCGCCGTCCGCGTATTTATGAGGTGTTCAAGGTCGCGCCCGAAAAGGGCCTCAGTGCCGTGATCAATGGCGAAAAGGCTGTTTCGGATGTTCTTCTCGATACCGAGGTCGATAACCTAAAGCTCCTGCCCTGTGGCGAGATCCCGCCCAATCCGGCAGAACTGTTCCACTCCGAACGGTTTGCGCAGCTGCTCAAGCAGCTGTGTTCCAGGTTCGATCTCGTCGTGATCGACTCGCCGCCGGTCACGGTCGTCACAGACGCGCTTATCATGGCGCAGCACTCGCATGGCGTCATCGTCGTTGCCCGTGCTAACAAGACGCCGCTGCCGCTTCTCATCCGCGCGCGCGAGCTGCTAGAGGGCGTTCAGGCACCGATTCTCGGTACTGTTCTCAACGATATGTCCTCGAATGCTCACGGCTATTACGGCGGCTATTA
>JAFZFY010000384.1 GCA_017555665.1 Pseudomonadota bacterium
GTTAAATATTTACTTTCCAATACCCCGTTTTGTTGCTGCCTACACGCTCTATAAGACCACCCTCGCGTAGCGAGTTGATGATTTTCTTGATGCCACCTAAAGACAGACCTGTACGCTCAGAAAGTTCGTCGCGAGTTAGATGGCCATTCTCAGAAAGCAACATCAGCACCTTCTGCGCAGATTTATTGGCTACTTTATCGGCTACTTTATCGGCTACTTTATCATGCAGTGGAACTCCCTGATGTGACTTTAACGTGTTGTATATTTCATTCAGCATAAAGTCGATAAAGGGGCCAGAGTGTCCTGCATGACTACTCGCAGTAATGGCGTCGTAGTATTGCTGCTGATTGCTATAAACCATATTTTCTACAGGCAGATGTTCAAACAGCGGATGAAGCTTCCCAAGAATCAGAGACTGCCACAATCTGCCAGTCCTACCATTGCCATCGATGAAGGGATGAATGAATTCAAACTCATAATGGAACACACAACTGCGAATCAGCAGATGGTCCTTCGCATGCTTCAACCAGTCAAAAAGATTGCTCATCAGCAAGGGCACTCGATCTGCTGGAGGGGCCATGTGTACCAACCCCATCTCACTATATACGCCTACGCCACTGCGTCGATATTGGCCAGCATCCTCCACAAGCGCCTGCATCATTATGCCATGCGCTTTTAGCAGATCCAGGTCGGCGCGTATCGCGGCAACGATAGCGCCGGCCAGATGCAGCGCGTATCGGCCGAAGGCCGATAGCGGTGCCCATAAAAGTATAATAGAGAAAATCTAGAGTATAAGAATATATGGTCGCCTATAAAGAATATATGAAAGCGATATAAAGAAAAACTAAAGCATATATAGAGAGATGGCGTAGCCAGTGATGGCGAGGAAAAGCGCGAGCAGGGCGGGTTTGATGCACATTTTGGCGTGTTTGCGCGTGAGTTTGAGATGACGGACGATATACATGAAATTGATGGAAGTGGAGATCGTGGTGGCGCCGCCGAGGATGGCTGCCATGACGATGGGGCCGTTGATGGACGGGAAGAGGCTGAAGATGGCGATGGTGAGGCCCGCGAGAAGGCAGAGCTTGAGCGAGCTTGTTTTGACGCGGAGTTTTTCGCCGCCCATTGAAATCATGATGCCTTCGAAGATGAAGCCGCAGAAGGCGGGGAGGAAAAGGCAGAACACGAGCGCGAGCGGGATGACCTGCACCCATTCGGGTTTGTAGAAGATGGGGACGAGGTGGAGTGCGGGCGCGATGCAGCCGATGATGAGGCCGTTTGCGACGAGGAAGCCGCGCAGAATCTTGACAAAGAGATTCTGGAGCATTTTTTCGTCATCCTGGACTTTGGCGAAGGATGCGAAAAAGACGTTGTTTGCGGTGCCGGAGAGGGCTTGGACGGGATAGATGGTGAACTGCTGTGCCTGCGAATAGAAACCGAGGGCCGTTGGCGAGAGGTATGCGGCGAGAAGGAGCTTGTCGATCTGGTTGAAGAGCTGGGTGATGGTGATGGATGCGAACTGGTATCGGCTGAATTTGGAGAGCTGCTTCATGTCGTCGCGGCAGAACGCGATTTTGGGCGTCCATTTGACGGATATGGAGGCGATGATCCAGCGGACGAATCGCTGCGCGACGACGGCGATCGCGATGGATGTGGCGCCGAAGCCGCAGATGGCGAGGACAAGCGCGGAGGCGGAGAACGTCACTTCGCCGGTGACATCACGGATCGCGAGGTTTGTGAAGCGCAGCTCGCGCTGGAGGATCGCGTTGGGGACGATGGCGAAGGCGTTGAAGGGGAGCGCGAAGGCTGCCATGATCGCGAGGCCGGCAGGCAGGGCGAAGGCGCGTTCGAGGAGCGGCGCGCCTAGGATAATCGCGAGCGCGATGACGGTGGCCGTGGTGATGACGAACGTGAAGACCGACTGGAACATCGTGTCGGTGGCGTCTTTCTCCTTGATGAGCGCGGTGCCGAAGCCGAAATCTGCGAGCGCGACCGGCAGGTTGACGCAGATGAGGATGAGCGCCATGATGCCGATTTCTGCGGGCGTGAGCCAGAGCGGAAGCAGGCATATCGTGACGAAGCGGAGCGCCATGGACATGGCGCGCAGGCCCAGGCTAGTGACCAGGCCGTGGAGTATGGTTTTGAGTATGTTCATGGGAGAGCGAAGGTCTCTAAATTTGCCGATTGGGAAGATGTGATACAATAACCCCAAGATGGGATGTCACACATGTCTGTGTGACAGTCACGGAGTGAATGTGTCAAACGAAAAGTGTCGATTCTGCCTGAAAGTTAATCCGCCCGGAAGTCGGATCTGCAAGTTCTGCGGTAATGACTTGTCGTTCTCGATACAGCCGGACGGCCTGTTGCCCGCTGGAGCCATTCTTCGAGGGTGTTATGTGATCGAAGATGTGATCGGCGAGGGCGGCATGGGCGTGGTATATCGATGCCATCATAACATCCTGGATACGCGATATGCGCTGAAAGTGCTCAATGCGAACCTCGCGCGCGTGGAGCTGTTGCGGCAGCGTTTTCTGGCTGAGGCGAAGATCCAGGCGATGCTTCGACATCCGCATATCGTGCATGTGCTCGATGTCATAGACGGTCAGAAAGACGGCGGCATCCCCGGCGTGCTCGCGATCGTGATGGAATATGTGGAAGGCGAGTCGCTTGACCAGATGCTCGAATCAGGGCCGCTTTCTGAATACGATGCGGTGTCGTGTGCGCTCGTGATTCTGGATGCGATCGGTTTTGCGCATCATGAAGGCATCGTGCATCGTGACTTGAAGCCTCAGAACATCATGATCAGCCGGCAGGGGGCGGCCGAGGCGCTTTATGGCGGCGTGAAGGTGATGGATTTCGGGATTGCCAAGAGCCTTCAGCAGGGAGACCAGCGCACCGCGACGGGGCAGCAGATGGGCACGCCGCGCTATATGGCGCCGGAACAGATCGAGAACGCGCGGAATGTGGATGAGCGGACGGATCTGTATGCCATCGGGCTGACGCTCTATGAGCTGTTGTGCGGGCGGACGCCTTTTGAGGAGTTCAAGGAGTTCGAGCTCCTGAAGGCGCAGCTGTCGATGCGGCCGCCCTCGCTGCGCAAATTCCGGCCGGGCATATCGGAACGTCTTGAAGCGATCGTGATGAAATCGCTCGAAAAAGACCGCGCAAACCGATATCCGAATGCCGAGACGTTCCAGCGCGCGCTCCTGTCGCTCGGCGGTTATGACGATATCCCGTTGCGCCTTAACCCATACGAAGGGACGTCGCATGTCGCGACGAACCAGAAGCTTCAGGACAAGATCGAGCGCACGATCGCGCGGAGCGGGCGTAGCACGGACAAGCTCAAGAAAGTGCCGAGCAGGCTCGATAACGAGAAGATTTCGCGCATGCAGCCGGTGGCCTTGCAGGATGGGGAACCGGCGGTATCGGATCGCGAGGATAGGGATGCTGCGATATCGGATCGCGAAGATTATTTGGAGAAAGAAATCGCGAAGCAGCGGGCGATCGAATACAGAAAGGCGGGCAAGGTTTCGGCTGAGCTGCCGTCTTTGGTCAAGGCCGTCGGGAAGGCATCAGAACCGCCGTCACAGGACAAGGCCGTCGGCAAGGTTTCGTCAAAGAAGCCTGATCAGGGCAAGGCCGTTAGCAAGGCATCAGAGCATCCGTCTCAGGTCAAAAAAGAGAAAAATATCAGCGCGGCCAGGGGCGTGGGACGGCCGGATGCGAAGATGAATGCGGGCTCGCGTTCGGGCACGCATCGCCGCTCGTTCCTGAACATCATGAAGGGGAAGCAGTCGCAGCCAGGCGCGACAGGCTCCCGGATGGTAAAACTTGTGCATTCGATTGAGCACATGGCACGTTCGGGCACAAAAGGCGGTGAGACGGCTCGTGAACGGCAGAAAAAAGATGCGCAAATGCTTGAAAATCAATCATCCGTGCAGGCATCAGCCAAGCGTGATGGGCGGCTTTCGGAGAACGTCTCGGTCGCTGGCAAGAGTGAGACTGTCCAGGCCAATGCTTCATCGGGGCGTGTCGGTGCTGTCCGGCGCGATGCCCGAAAGGCGGATGCCGACGTGCAGGGCGGCGCATCCAGGGGAGGCGATGCCGCCAGACGCGATGCCCGAAAGACGGATGCTGACGGGCAGGGCTGCGCATCCAGGGCGGGCGATGCCCTGCGGCGCGATGACCGAAAGGCAGATGCCGCGAAAACTGATGAAAACAAGCCGGCACTGCGCGGCAGCGGCGCGATGAAACACCGATCAAATAAGGCTTTGATGCTCTTTATGGTCGCCGTGTTCGTGTTGCTGGCTGGCGGGCTGTACTATCGGTACACGCACCAAATGCCTGTGCAGACGCTGCCTGAGGAGACGGCGGTTGTCGAACCGGAGACGGCGGATTTCTCTTTGAAGGAGATGGACACGGATACCGGACGCATGACCGTGGTTCCAGCCGGGCTGCACTGGGTGAGCACGGCCAAGAAGGATGAGCTTCATCAGGTGAAGCTGGGGGCGTTCGCGATCGATCAGGTCGAGGTCTCTTATTACGAATATGGAAAGTGCATCGAGGCGGGGAAATGCGCGCCGCTTAAGCGCGCGGTGGAGGATTTGAACCTTCCGGTGACGGGCATCGGTTATGGCAGCGCGGAGGCTTTCTGCGCGTATGCCGGGAAGGCGCTGCCGAGCGCGGATCAATGGGAGGCGGCGGCGCGATACGGTGGCGAGACGAATGGCATCACGCATGTGAACGTCGCGTGCGATACGGTGAATTTCGGAAGCGGCGCGCGCGGGGAGTGTAAGAACAATACGGGCGCAGAAAGTGTCTTTTATCGCGTTCAGGGCGGCAATCCTGGCCATATTTTGAATATGCTCGGCAACGTCCGCGAATGGACGACGACCGCAGATCGGAAAGATCCGCAAAAACATCTGACAAAAGGTGGAAGCTATAAAAGCCCGCGCAGCGAGATCAGCATCGGAGAAGCGCATGCCGTGGGGATCAACAGCGGCGCGGAGGATGTCGGCTTCCGGTGCGTGCGAGAGATGTGATCAGCAGTTCGCAATTTGTGAAAGTCTAAGTATTTGCGATTTTTATTTTTGACACTGCTATCGGCTTCGCCGATACGCAGTGTGCGCGCGGCCTATGCACGTTGTGCATACAGCCGCGCAACTGTTTATGTGTGCACGAAAGGCTGGTCAATGCTCGGATAGCGCAGATTTCAGATGCTTTCCGTAGTCGATATCGATGTAATTATACATACTTTGGCAGACATTGGCGGAGAACCCCTGCGCGCATTCAAAAAGGGCATCCCAGATCTCAGGGCGCAGCCCTGCTCGAAGCTCGGAACGCTTGATGCCATATCGGATCAGGCCATAAGCGAAACCGGCATTGAAGCTGTCGCCTGCGCCGACTGTGCTGATTGTCTTGACCGGGGGGACTGCATAGCGTCGCTTTTGGCGATCTGCGGTGCGCAGTTCGATGGGGTCTGCGCCACAGGTATATATAAAATTGCCTGCATACGCGGAAATCTCTGTTTCATAAATATGGTCTGCGCCATGCTTTTCAAAGAGAATTTCAAAATCTTCATTTGAACCGCGCACGATGTCCGCGAGATCTAAATTTTCGCGGATATTGGGCATGAGCCTTTCGGCATCTGCTTTGTGAGATGCTCTGAAATTCACATCATAATATAATATCGCGCCACGTGCTGCAGCATAGTATAGAAAGGCTTTGACCTGGCTGCGGACGACTGAATTGATGGCATAGAAGGAGCCGAACAGCACGACGTCATCGGGAGATATTTCGGGATATACAAAATCGAGCCTGTCTTGTGCATGATCTTTATAAAAGACATATTCCGCATCGTTTCGGTCATTGAGAAATGCCAGAGAAAGGGCAGATTTTTGCCCTTTGTGTATGCACACGCTTCGCGAGGATACGCCGTTTTCTTCCAGAAATGACATGATCCTGCGTCCGACGCGGTCATCGCCCGTTTCGCTTATGAATTCCGCTTTTACGCCCGCTCGCCCGAGCGATATGATGCTGTTGTATGTCGATCCTCCCGGAATGGCGCGCTCCGGCTGATTATCGCGAAAGATAATATCAAATACGGTCTCCCCGATCCCTATGACTTTTCGCATCCTTTAACCCTCAAAATACATACGCTTGCAGATTTCAACAGCCCTTGGGCCGCTCGGCATATTCTATGGGAAAACTTCTGGTGGGGGAACCCCTTTCTTTTTTTAGTGGGGGAACCCCTTTCTTTTTGCCAAAAGAAAGGGGTTCCCCCATACCCCCTCCTGAAAGAAAGGCGATGATGGGAGCGCATTTGCTCGTTATTGGGTTATCAATATCCAAAGCCGAATTGAAAAAGCGGAATCATATTGCCGCAGGTAAATTCTGTATCATCGCGCACGACATATCCGTTTGGAACGGATGCAATCTGCTTCTTGCCTTTGCTCTTTCCGCCTACTTCGAAGGTCATATCATTGATTTCGAAATCTGATACGGATGATGTATGGATGGGATGATTTTGCCGCAATTGGTTATAGAAAAATGTTTCGCGGATATTTCCCATGTCTGGCTGTCCCTCAGACAAATGGAAAGCAAGGGAAGGATTGTCGATGTAGATTTTTTCAACTTTGCCGAGGGCGCGGATGCCCCCTGTTGAGTCACGGAGCTGTCCGATTAAACCGGCTTTTTCCATATAATACATATAATCTTTGACTTGTGGGCGTGTGATTTCGAGCATTTGTGAGAGCGATTGATAATTGGGTTTGAATGGTACGCTCCGGGAAATAATATTCAACAGATGTCTGAGTTTCATTGCTGTAGATACATTAAGGTTTGCGTAGTAGGGAATGTCATTCAGTACGACGCGTTCGACGACCTGCCCCAAGCGTATGCGGAAATCTGTATCGCAGCAGAATGGATAATAGCCATTTTCAAGATAATCTTTGAACATCGCGATGGGATGATCGATCTGGATTTCGCTGTCGAAATCTCCATGCAACACATTTTCTAGCGGCACAACAGGCAGTTGAAATCCTTTAAACATGCAAAGATATTCGCGAAACGAAAGCCCCTGCATTTCATACATGATGGCGCGTCGGCTGAGATCAGCTTGCTCACCTCTATTGATATCGAGAATGGATGAACCGGTAAACACAACCTGTAGATCTGGGCGCAGGTCGTAGATCATCTTTAGCTCGCGCGACCAGTCGGGGTATTTATGGATTTCATCGACCATCAGGAGTTTTCCACCATTTTTTGCGAAATCCTGAGCCAGGTCGAACAGGCGGTGTTCCGCAAAATAGAAGTGATCGCCTGTGACATAGAGCGAATGGGGAAGGTCTTGCAGGCGCTTTATGCGCTGAAGGAGCATTGTCGTTTTGCCGATGCCGCGTGCGCCTTTGATGCCGATGAGACGGTTGTCCCAGTTGATCTTATCGTATAGGTAGCGCACAAAGTTTGTATCAGTTCGTGAGATCATGAACCGCGATTCTTCAGCCAATTTCATCCAGTTCTGCATAGCCAACCTCCAGAGAACGCAGAGCGAAACTACTAAGGTGTATATTGCAATAGACAGTTTTTGGCAATAAATGACTATTGCAATAGACAGTTTTGTGGCAAAAATGGATGTTGGAATGTGCAATTTGGGGTGTGCGTGGCCGTGGGAAAGGGAAGAGTCGAAAATAGGCGAGGAATTTCAAGGGGGTGAGCTAGGAAGTGGTTTTGGAGTGTGGTAGTGTATGCGCGTTGTTCTCGGATACCGCGCCGACTGGTTGATGAGCGGAAAAGGCTGAGTGTGCGGTGTTTTGAAAGAAAGAGGAGAAGCGAAAATGGAGATTGGAAAAAAAATAGAAGAAGCAATTAAGAAAACGTTTGAGAATATCAACAAACTTAATAAAACTGATGAGAAGGAGCTTATTTTTCCTCGAAATAGTCCTTTGAGGAAAACAGATGGAGGTGAGCCAAGAAAAAGTGAGCGTAATTCGGAATGGGCCTACCCGGCGCTTCGCACCGCCCTCCCCGAAGGGGAGGGGCTAGTGTTCGCTGACGCTCACACTTTTTAATTCGTAATTCGGAATGCGGAATTTAGAGTGGATTTTTAGGGCGTGGGGGAATAAATCTGATTTACGCCGCAAATTTGCGGTGCAAATTTTGGATTTACGCCGCAAATGAGGGCGCAGATGGCAGAGTGGATTTGGGAGTGGGCGGAATGGCCGTCGTTTTGTTGGGATACCGAGGGATTGATGAAGCCGCTCGGGGCTGTGCACATGAAACTTGGCGAATTACGAGGGTTGCTTTCGGCGCTTGGGATGCGCGTGGGGCTTGATACGGCGCTGTCGGCTATGTCTGCGGATGTTATTGGGTCCAGTGAGATTGAGGGGGTTGTGTTGGATCCGGCGCAGGTGCGATCGTCGGTGGCAGTGCGGCTTGGGCTTGCGACAGAGGGTTTGCCAGTGCCAAGTCATTATATTGACGGGCTTGTCGATGTGATGGTGGATGCATGCCATCATCCGGAAGTGCCGCTTAGCCATGAGATTTTATGGGGATATCATAGAAAATTGTTTCCGGCGGGTGGGGCGGAGGTGGGATGTTATCGGCACAGTGATGACCCGATGCGTGTCATATCGGGGGTGCTCGGCCGCGAAAATGTTCACTTTGAAGCGCCGCCGTCAGCGCGTGTGCCTGGTATGATGGATGATTTTGTAGCGTGGGTGAATAGCGAGCAAGAGATGGATACGATTGTAAAGGCGGGAATTGCCGCATTGTGGTTTGTTACGATACATCCATTTTGCGATGGTAATGGGCGTCTTTCGCGCACGCTGACTGACAAGTTGCTTGCTCGGGCCGATGGTATGCCGCAGAGATATTACAGCATGTCGGCTGCTATTCAGCGAGATCGCATGTCTTATTATCGCGTGCTGGAAGCGACACAGCGTGGAAATCTTGATATTACGGCATGGTTGAAGTGGTTTTTAGAATGCTTGTTGGGCGCGTTGGCGCACACGGAACGTGAGATACAGCAGGCGGTTCGGCGTGCTCAGTTTTGGGAAGCGCATGCAGATATATGTTTCAATGATCGACAGCGGCGCGTATTGCTTCGACTTATGGAACCTTTCGAGGGAAAGCTGACGACATCTAAATATGCAAAGCTTGCAAAGTGTTCCAGTGATACTGCATTGCGGGATTTGAAAGAACTTGTGGCGGCTGGAGTCTTGAGTGCCGAAGGTGTTGGGCGAGGGACATATTATATGATGCGTAATGCGTAATGCGTAATGCGGAATGGGCCCCACTCGGCGCTACGCGCCGACCTCCCCGAAGGGGAGGGGCGAGTGTTCGCTGACGCTCACACTTTTTTAATGCGGAATTCGGAATGCGGAATTGGCTGTATGAATGTAAGCGCCTAATAATCCCACGTCTTTCGTAAGTCTTTAAAATATTGCACACTCCTCTGTCAACTATGTCAACATTGACATAGTTTTTCATAGTACCTGTGATTTCTGGAGGAATGTGCAATGAGAGTCAGCGAAGCGAA
>JAFZFY010000385.1 GCA_017555665.1 Pseudomonadota bacterium
TCGCATATTGTCTGTGTGGCGCACAGACAATAAAACCACTACCCAAAAGAGTACCTATGACAACACATAGCCCCATCCGGAATCGATGGATGGAACGAGCGACCATATATGCGTCTTTTGGCGCGTTGTCAAGAAAATATTCCATACATGAATTGGTGGACAAGTTTGTACGGCAGATCGGGCGAATAGCGGCTTCGATCTTTCAGCACAAGGCAGATCTCGGCTCGGATGGCAAAGATAAACAGCCATGCGCTCATCTCTGTTTTGCCCGCGAGATTGCCGTGCTGCGGGACTGCGGATTCAAAAAGCGCTCTGATCGTGCCTGTCAGGTCGTCCCAGAATGCCTGGACAAAGGCGTGATGCTCCGCGTGATGCGATGTGTTTGCAGCGTATTCGAGCATTCGGTAGGCTTCTTCGTTCGCCATGAAGAATTCAAGCGATGCGCGTGCGATCTCGTTGAGGTTGTGCACGAGATCGCGTTCGTACACGGCCTTCTGCACGATCATGTCGAAAAAAGGGACGGCATAGTGCGAGAACACGGCCTGATAGAAGCCGAGTTTTGATCCGAAATGGTGATACAAAGTGGGCTTCGTGACGCTCGCGGCATTCGCGATATCCATGACACCGACGCCTTCATAGGTCGCCTGTGAGAACAGTTTCAGGCCGATTTGAAGCAGTATGGTTTTTGTTTCGTTCATATTTATCCGTGGATGGGAGCGATGCGGCGTGCGGCTGCATCGTTCCGTAATCGATCCGTGTTTCGTGCCGCGTTTCGCGGTCAGCACCTGCGGCATTCTTTCCGTATTCTAAAAACACCGAGCCTGCAATGCGAATATTTGGGGCGCGCCCGGCTTTGCACGCATGCGCCGGGCGTTTCGGCCTGTCGCCTTGCGGCGATACGGCCTTGGGCGGCGGCCTATCGCCGCAAGGCGATACGGCCGCCACGGTTTGACTTTTGGCTTGCCGTGCAGAGTGTGGCGCTTTGCGCGTTCCGGCTCGGTTTGACTTGACACGCGTTCTCTTTTATCATTATGCACGGCCGCTCGCTTTGGGCGGCATGTCTTTTCAGTTCTCTCGGCTATGCGGCCGTACTCATAAGGGGTTTTATGGACAGCACTTGGATTCTCGTTGCAGTTGGGGCGCTTTTCATCATCGGCCTTCTGGCTCTGTCTTTCCGTGGAAATGCGGTGTCGAAGGCGACGCGTGTTGCGATCAAGACGCACGATGTCGGCCCGGTCATTGCGGCGATCGACGAGGACAAGAGCGGCGATATGGCGACATCATACAATTCGGCGATCAAGTCGCTGTGGGATGCATACGACCGCGAGACGGCGGCAGATCTGATCAAGGCATTTCTGGAGCGCTGCGATAGCAAGCCGATCGCCCAGCATTGGCTCAAGACCGTGACGGAAGTGGAGCCGGAGATCGCGCGCAAAAAATTGGGCGAGGAGTTCATTATCAAGCATACGAACGAGGCGGCTGCGGCGGCATGTGCCGGCGGCTGCGGCGGCGGTTCCTGCAAATCTTGCAAGTCCTGCAAGTCGTGATGCCTTTTTGCATGCTCGGTCAGGCTGAGCTTTTTGAAGCGCATGGCGTCAGCAGCGCAGCCGTGATGCTTTTTTGCATGCTCGGTCAGGCTGAGCTTTTTGAAGCGCATGGCGTCAGCAGCGCATGCCGTGATGCCGCTTTGCATGCTCGGTCAGGCTGAGCTTTTTGAAGCGCATGGCGTCAGCAGCGCATGCCGTGATGCCGCTTTGCATGCTCGGTCAGGCTGAGTTTTTTGAAGCGCATGGCGTCAGCAGCGCATGCCGTGATGCCTTTTTGCATGCTCGGTCAGTGGCGCGTTCTGCGCCACGCCTATCTGAGGGTATGATTTCATATCCCTTCAGGGCAACGCCTCTGAGGCGCTGCTTGCGACGGACTGTTGCCTGCATGATCTTCCTCATGACTTCAGAAAACGATTATGGGGTGTGCGGTAACCGATGTGTCCGATAATATGTCAATTTGCTAGCTATATGGATTGAAAATAAAGTATATAGAAGACTTTGGTACGATTGAATGTCCCATCGCAAGCGCGGGACTGTCTCATTTTTAAGGAGTGATATGAATTTCAGAAGGCTGATAACGCTGCTTGGAATGGCATGTATGCTTCTATTGCCACTGGCGGCGCAGGCACAACCCCAGCAGGATCCGAATCTGAATGTGGAAACGGACAGGATGATCAGGTCAGTGCCTAAGTATAATCTCCAGTTCTGGCGTCCGGCCCCTAACCCTGGAGATTATCTCACGACATACGGCTCGATGATCGATCGTGAGCATTGGCGGCTGACGGGTGGTTTCTATCTTAATTACGCGCACATGCCGATGGATATCGCGTATTCGACAGAGAAGTCGGATAAGGCGGTCATCAAGAATCAGACGTTTATGGATCTGTATCTCTCCCTGTCGCTGTTTGGCTGGGTAGAGGCGGCGGTGTCGATGCCGTTCGTGTTATATGAGAGTACAGATTTCTGGGATACGGGATTTCCGCTTCACAAGGCGCACAGCGCATCCGGGGTGGGGGATCTCCGCATTGTGGTGAAAGGTAAGATTCTCGATCTCGGCAAATATCCGGTGGGGCTTGCGCTGATCGGCGATCTGTCGACACCGACGGGTTCCAAAGGCATGCTGATGAGCGACGAGACCGTGACGTTCACGCTCAATGCCGCGCTCGAATTCAATCCGTGGGACAAGGCGCGTATGTCTGTCAATATCGGCTATCGCTTCCGCCCGCAGCGCGATGTGTACGGGTTTACACTCGGCAAGGCGTTTATTCTTGCGGGCGCGGCATCGATACCATTTTTCCATCCTGACCTGGATTTTATCGCGGATTTTCGTGGCGAGATTGCGACCGAGCCTGATGATAAGAACCTGACGCTGGATGAACGTCCGTTTGAAGCGGATTTCGCGTTCCGTTATCGCTTTTTGCGCGGTACGACCGAATGGTGGCGCGGTCTGGCTCTGACGGCGGGCGTGGGTGTCGGCCTGGATGCCGTGGGTTCGCCGGATGTCCGCGCGATCCTTGGCCTGAACTTCCACTGGGTCAATGGCGGCCTTCTCGGCCTGGACTACGAATATGGCGGCTATATCACGGCTGTGGATCCGTGCCCGGATCCCGAACTTACGCCGCCGAGTCAGATTCCCGAACGTTGCCGCAATGTCATCGTCGATTCGGATGGCGATACCATTCCCGACAAGGATGACAAATGCCCGTTTGCCGGCCGAGTGGGCTATATCGACGAGTTCGGATGCTCGCCGGATCGTGATGGCGATACGGTGCCCGATTATATGGATCTCTGCCCGGATGAGGGCGGGCGCGTCGACAAGAACGGATGCCCGATCACTATGGATACGGACGGCGACACGATTCCTGATGTCAGGGATGCATGCCCGAAGGAACCCGAAACGTTCAATGGCTATGAAGACGAGGACGGCTGTCCTGACTCGGATCCCGATGCCCTTGTCGAACTGAGTGCTGGCAAGATCAACATCAAGGAGCAAGTCTTCTTCGAGACGGCAAAGGCCGTGATCAAGTCCGAATCGTTCGAACTTCTGGATCAGGTCGCGAAGCTGCTCGTCGATAACCCGCACGTCGGCAATGTGACCGTCGAAGGTCATACCGATAGCCGAGGCAAGTACAAGTACAACGTCAAGCTCTCGCAGGATCGTGCAGAATCGGTCATGAAGTATCTGATCAAGCGCGGTGTTGCGGCTGACAGGCTCAATGCCATCGGTTATGGTCCCGACCGCCCGATCGATACCAACGATACAGCAGATGGCCGCGCTCGCAACCGACGTGTCGAGTTCGTCGTCCTGGGCCTGCCGGATGAACAGAAAAAGTGAGATGACTGAGCTGCCGGAATTCCGATAACTCGGTTCTGTCCTGAATCAAAAAAGCCGCGAGAAATCAAATCCTCGCGGCTTTTTTAGTATCTGATCACGACTTGAGCGGGCGCGTTTCATCAAACCTGTGGGTGAGCGTCAGCGAACCCA
>JAFZFY010000386.1 GCA_017555665.1 Pseudomonadota bacterium
TGAGGTGTAGTTTTCCCCTTGATTATTTTCGCTTGAACCATAGCCGTTCAGCCATGACCGTATGGTGCTCTTTTCCCAAGTAATGGGTTCAGTTTTGGTATGATATGGTCGTTTTGCCAACACATCCATGGCAAGCAACATCAAGCGGTGATTGACTGTGTCAGTGTCCAGAATATACCACTGGATCGGCGAGTCGTTGTACTTTCCGAAGGATACCGTTCCTCCCACGGATGGATCTGTGAGCTCACCATCTTTGCATATTTTATGTGTAGCAGTTCTGCCGCATTGACCACAGTTGGCAAAGTCATTGGATGTGTTAATGGATTTCCCGTCACAATATGTACTGCCCGTACCTGTCTGGCATGTGCCGGACTGACAGATTTGTCCCACGCCGCACTTCTTTCCGCATTGGCCACAATTTGCAGAATCATTGGATGTGTTTCGTTGCATGCCGGAACAATAGGTTGAACCGACGCCTTCATTACAAGCGACAAGGCTGGAGGTCATTCCGCATTTTGAGCCTGCGGGGCACAGATTGCCACAGCCGCTGCAATGTGCGGAATCTTGGGTCGAATTGATTTTTACACCATTGCAATACATGACGCCGTTGCCTGCCTTGCAAGTCCCCTCGCTGCAAATCTGTCCGTTGGCGCATTTGTGATTGCAGCTGCCGCAGTGATCGATATCATTGAGCGTATTTATCGTATTACCGAAACAGTAGGTCATACCTGCTCCGGTCACACAGGCGTTGTCTTTGCAGATTAAGCTGTCTGAACATTTATCCGAACAGCTGCTGCAACGGTCAATCGTACCCATCGTGACTTTGCTTCCGCCACAATAGGCCTGGCCATTGCCTTTTTTGCATTGACCTTTGTCACAGATCAGGCCATCGCCGCATTTATGATTGCACTCACCACAGTGGTCCAAATCCGTAAGTGTATTGCGCAGCACGTCATCACATATCGTATTGCCAAGACAGCGTCCGCCGGCGCATTGCTGGCCGCCGGCGCAGGCATGGCCGTGTTCACCGCAATTCTGGGAATCGTCGGTTTCGCAAAAGTTTTCGCCCGAACCATCTTGCGCCAAGTGATAGTCTCCCTTGCACGCGCTGGGTATACACTTTCCAGCTTTGCATGTGCCATCTTCCCACCAGATATTTTCAGTACAATTTGTGGCTTGTGCGCCGCAGGCATTCGCGGTGTCTGCTTTGCAAACGCGCTTATCGTCTTGAATTTCAATGTGATAATCGGGCGCACAATCCATGATGCTGCACGTTGAGTTTTGGCAGCTCATCGACTTGGCGTTTTCTGGCTTTTCGGCATTGCAGTCATGTCCACACTCGCCGCAGTTCTCTGTGCTGGCTGTAATATTGATGCACTCGCCATTGCAATACGCTTCGGTATCTTTGCACTGTGTGCGGCATTCGCCGCCTGCGCAGACCAGCCCGTCAGCACATTTGGTACATGCGGCACCGCAGCATGTTTTTGTATCCTGCACGCATTCGCCAGTGCCGGCATCGACATGAAAGCCGTCGATGCACTGCAACAGCTTGCATGCGCCTTGTGTACAAGCGCCATTCTTCCAGCCTGCGACGGTGGTGGCGC
This sequence comes from Pseudomonadota bacterium, assembly GCA_017555665.1. GTDB lineage: Bacteria > Myxococcota_A > Bradymonadia > UBA4248 > UBA4248 > UBA4248. The sequence goes on from JAFZFY010000386.1 coordinate 1,605, forward strand.
AGGCACGGCCATGCAGACCGCAGTTGTCAACGTCATCGAGCTCGCAGGCATTTTCAAAGACATGCATACCTTCTGAGCATGTTTTGACCGTGCATGTCGCCTGCACGCAATTACCGTCTGCCCAGCCGTTTACAGTCAGGCTGCATGAAGTGCCATGGGCACCGCAGTTGTCCGCGTCATCGCTTTCGCAGGCATCGTTATAGGGATGAAGCCCAGCCTGGCAGGCGCTCACGCGGCATTTGCCGCCCTCACACGTGCCATCCGACCAGCCAGAGATTTCATTGGAACAGGCGGTATCATGGCTGCCGCAGTGTTCGGCATCATCTGCTTCGCAGCCTTTTTCAAAAGGATGAAGCCCGGTAGTGCATGCATCGGGAATGCATGTCTTGTCGACGCATGTTCCGGATTTCCAGCCTTCCACCTGATCGGCACAATTTACCCCATGCTCGCCACAGTTGTCCGCGCTGTCTTTCTCGCAGACGACATCATAATGATGTTCATCTGGCTCGCAGTTTGTGGGGCGGCAGCGTCCGTTAAAGCATGTTTCGGTTTCTTTGCATGCAACAAAGTTTTCGCAGTATTCATTTGCGCCGCAGTATGCGTTTGATGTCTTCGGGTCAATGCATGTGCCGCCACAGCTTACATAACCCTCGGTTTTACATGCAGGATTGTCGTCACAGCCAATGATGCCCAATAGAACGGCGATGGATAGGGCGAGCGTGATATGTTTTTTCATCATGCGATTCCTCTTTTATATTTTGTGGATGAGCTTGCATCATGGGGCTTTGTTCGTATGAATAGCCAGCGCCTTACAAAAATCTTTGCGCAGTTGAGCTAGCTTTTCTGGAGCGATGGCGTTACTTTCTAATTTCTGAAGGATATTTAATGGCTTTTGGTCATTTCGTTTTGGGAGAGATATGCCTAAATGAGTTTCGAGATCTTTATTGAACTCGACAGGGTCACCCAGAGTGAATTCTGTTTTTCGGTTGCGAATGAGCTGGTTGATGGCGGCATGTATGTTCTTGTTGTTATCATTGTCTAACATGATGCCGTGCCGAATGCCATAAGCCTCAAATAAGCTAATGAACCGATGGAAGTTATATTTGCCAAGAGCTTCGACGATGAGTATTCGCTCTTTGTTTAGATCATGCCACTGGTTTGCAAGGAGATAGTTGAAAAGCATTTTTTCTGTAGCGCCTTCCACAAGAAGCACCTTGTCGGCGAAAAACATTGCGGAGCGATCTGCATCCAGCCAAAGCTGATGGCGGAACTTCTCATATTGCTCCGCGATATCATCCGATGGCGCATTTTTGATAATATCTAATGCTTTCTTCTTATCTTGGGGAGGAATGGTCGAATCTTCTACAAATTGTTTTAATGCGTTTAAGAAATCGCCGCCTGCCTTGATAAGTTGATCTTCTTGTGCCTTGTTGAGCTGGTAGATTCTGGAAACAGTGTCACATTTCTGAATTCTGCAAATTTGCCCAAGGTTATCGCTGTTTTTACTCACAAAAACGGGGGAATGCGATGTTATGATGACTTGCCATCCAGGTTTCTTGCCAAGCTCACGAAGGTGATAAGCCATATTTTCCTGCTGAGCCGGATGCAGGAATGCCTCTGGCTCTTCGAAGAGGAGCAACGTAAAATCTGGGTCGAATTCATCAATTCCGGGCTTTGTTTCTTTCTGAAAACTCGATGCAAGTCGGATCAGTTCGTAAATCACGGAACGTTGGAAGCCTTGGCCAAATCGATCTAATTCAAAAGATGTATCGCCAAGACGCTGGTCTGAAAATGTATATGAAATCAATGATTTAGTAATGACATCGGGCGTGATTTGATTCACTGAAAGATTGATCCTCACATCCCATGGAGTGAGTTCAGCATTGATCGGTTGTGCA